>DALF01000027.1:0-1676 GCA_002499345.1 Euryarchaeota archaeon UBA170
AACTCTCGCTGTGCGAAGTGCTTTGAACTCCTCTCGCCTGCGATAGGCATGGTCAAGTCGATGGAGATAACCAAGCTATCCGTCAGAGAGAAGCTGGTAGTCGATGTCAGCGTCTGGATGAATAATCCCGAGGACTACGACTTCTCCCCACGCGCATCTCTGGAAGGGACTACTATGAGCCTATTCAATGGCAATGAGGAGGCTCCATCAGCCACCGTAGAACTCGATGATGAGCAGGCCGTGGCCGCAGAGAGAGATAGAATGGTAGAATTGAGAGTGAAGTTCTCAGTAGAGGGAATGCATGGTGTACTCACTAACAAGACCAAGAACGTTAGAGACGGGCCAAACGCGAAGAAGCTGGCCGAACCAAGGTGGAAGACAATCCTGCCACTGTAATCGAGATGATTAATTACTCTCAGGTATCTCAAAGACTCCCTGTGATGATAGTCACGGGCAGGACGGATGCCTTTGACACTAACCGAAATCGAGATTCATGAGGCTATCTCCCACTGTCAAGAGGTAGCAATATCCTTCGGTAAGTCAACCAAGAAAGTAAAAAGAGCCCTAATACCAAAAACCCTGAGGACTGAACTTAGCAAGAACATTGGTAGTAAATGTCCTACATGTGACAGGATAATTACGATATCTAATCCCCCCTCTGTAAAACAGTACCAGCCCATTGCATCATCATTCACAGTTGAACATCTATTTCCTCTTGCCATCGGGGGAGACAACACCTACACACACCTCATGGTAGCTATGTGCCATCATTGTAATACCCGTAGAAATATAGTGATGCAACAGTACATCGGATCTCGTAGAAGAACGCCCAAGGCATTAGAAGATGTGAAGAAATTTGTTGAATGGTCAATCACTTCAGTGCTTTTGCCCGGTTACGAACAAGATACGAAAATACAAGAAATTTGGGAGGCTACAGAATCGCTTAAGCTAGAGAAAAGTAAGAGAGATAAGAAAAAGACGAAACCTCTAACTCTGGCCGAATTACTCGAGAGAATATCCGTATTAGAGGGGCGATTAGAACAGCTTGAGAATACCAAATGGAGAAGACTCACTAGATTCATTACCAGACTACTCAAGAGAAAACCTAGAATCACTCAGCATTCAGCAGATGAAATGTTACTCGAATGTATACGCTCCGGAGGAACGACACCAGTAAAACTTGGTCAGAAGATAACTAACTATCAGAAAAATCATGACTGGGAGGAAACCGGTAAATTGGCGTTCAACGAACACTTCGGTTTTGCTAAGCAACAAACGTACACTACAACAATCTCCGATATCTTAGGAGATCGCGTTAAAGTTACTGGAACTCATAATAATGCCAGATACTCTATCATAGTCTCAGGTTCCGAGGCTTCATCAGTTGCATCATTACAGAAAACCCCTCCCAAGATGAACCCTAAGCCATCCTCTGCTCCTAAGGGCAATCCGTCGAAAGAGCATTCCGAGAAGCCCAAAATAAAAATTACTCCAGAGGAGTTCTCAAAAGGACTTTTAAGTCAGAAAAAGAGAGTACAACCAGTTTTTTTCAGTACTCTGTATGAGAGATTGATTAATGAGAATCCAATATTCAATCTCAAGCAGTATGGAATCAAGCCCAACGATTATTTGACTGAGAAATGCTCAGATTTACTTACGATAATAGAGAAGCCGGA
>DALF01000027.1:2059-2328 GCA_002499345.1 Euryarchaeota archaeon UBA170
GAAACCGTCGGGGTTAAACACGAGTCACGGGTCGAAAACTCGCTGGACCCATAGTGTAGCCTGGATATCACATGAGCTTGCGGAGCTTGTAACCCGTGTTCGAATCGCGGTGGGTCCGCCATTCACTCGCTCATCTTGTCTATTTCTTGTGAAAACAGAATCAGTGTTGGCGCCCAAAGTCCGACGAAAATCCCTAGCATGGGATCCCCGCCATCTCCGTGGGAGAAATAAATGTAAATCGATGCGATTATCGAAATAGCACTTGCCGC
>DALF01000027.1:2704-6837 GCA_002499345.1 Euryarchaeota archaeon UBA170
GGTCCACGGTAAATTACATTTGTTACCTCCTCATCTCAGTTTCATAACATGCCATTCACCTCGTCTCGACGCGTCGACTTTCCAATGGTCGACCTAGCAAAAATCGTTTACTATCCTAGATTCTGGGATTTGGCCCATAGATTCTATGAGGAGTCTTGGGAGTACTCTTGCGGTCGCCACTACAATGAGATCCTGACTGAAGAGGGGATCGGATTCCCATTGGTATACAGCGAGGCCGAGTTCCATCACCCGCTTTCCTACGGAGATATGGTAAAATGCAATATTTCAGTTACGGAAATAGGCTCCTCATCCATCACATGGGAATATGAATTCAGAAATCAAGATGACACCCTCTGCTGGACTTCCAAACAGGTCACAGTCTGCGTTAGGATGAAGGAGATAAAGAGTAAGATTCCGATTCCAGATTGGATGCGCGAAGGTCTTTCAAAGCTCATGGATCAATAGTCACTCATCTTCCCTAGGCCACTTCTTAGTCAGTGCCTTTCGTAAATCGTCATTCATTCTAGCATCCCACCAGTTCGCGTTTCTCCAGATGGCATATCTGCCCCTGATGCCCCTCAAATCGGCCCCATCTAGTTTGGTTCCTTGAAAATTGGATAAATTCATCTTTGCTTTGAGGAACACCGCGTCGCGCATATCCGCATCATCAAATGCGGCCTTCATTAGATTAGCTTCCTTGAATGAGGCCTTTCTCATGTCTGCTCCAGATAAGTCAGCTCCTTCCAAGTCAGCTCTGTCGAAAACCGCTCTCCTCAGGTCTGCTCCCGATAGATCCACGCCACGAAGATCCTTACCAATGTGAGAAGTATATGACCAATCTTTGGGATCTTCTGTCATATTATTCACCAATAGACAAGTCCTCTAGGTAGTCGAGTCCTGCTTCTGTCAGAATCACGAAGCGATTCTTTTCAGGGTAACCAGAGGGAAATCTGAGCAGAGGGCCTCTGCCCCTTTCCGTAGTTCCTCCCTCGATCATCCTGTTGATGTAGAGAGACAGATTCCATTTCTCCACTTCCTCCTCTGTCCACCTACCCGTTTGGGAAATTAAGCGACGAATTTCGCGAGGAGGGGTATTTGTCTCCCTCTCCACAGACCTAAGGTAGTGGATAGAGGCGAGAATTATGTCCCCCGTCTTGTCAATACCACATGTACGCAGTAAGTGTCCGAAAGAAGATCCCCTTTCAGGTATCTTGGCCTCCAAAGCGGATTTGGTTGCCACCTCTATGGCCGAATCTCTAGATTTCCTAATCTTGGAGAGAGCGGACTGCCAAGTATCAGTCTTCAGAATCTTGGTCAAAGAACCCTCTAACTCTGAATCAATGCCTGCTAGATCAATTTCTTCGGAGCCCACTCTAATGAAAATACGCCCAATAGGCCCCGAAATCTCCTCACTCATACTCGTCCCTGCAAAGGGGGATATTTGAAGTTATTATTTCTTCAGATTCCTTAACAGCAAATTACAGCAGCTACTTTCGACGAATCCAGAGAACGAGATATTGAAATGCACCTAGCTAGAGCGGCAAACATGGCAGAGGAATCCAATACGGCGTATCCATTGGTTTTGCATTCAGAGGCAGACCCCTCAAGACTCGGGGGAATAGCTGTTTGCGGCTTTTCAACGGTTGGCTCTGTTGGCGTTATCGCCGCAACACATCTCATCAGATCTCTGGAGCTTTCCCCAATGGGGACTGTAATGCACCCAAAGTTCCCCGCCATAGCTCTCATCCATGATTCCGTACCAAAGCACCCCGTCAGGGTGTACCAGGGAGACGGAATCGGGGTATTCACAGCCGAGATACAATTCCCCCCTGAGAACGACGCATATTTCGGAGAGACGGTACTAGAGTGGTTCACGAAAGGGGGATTCGATACACTGTATGTTGTTGATGGAGTGATAAGCAACGATCTCGGTATTAAGGAGGACAGTGACTTATGGGGAGTTTCCTCCAAGTCCAGCGGGCGTGATAACTTGGATAACGCCGGAATTAAGAGAATCCAGAATGGAATAGTATCTGGCATTACTGGGTATCTAATCGCCGAAGGAGAAAGGAGGGGTCTAGACATCACTGCCCTTCTTGCTGAGTGCAATCCGATATATCCAGACGCAAGAGCTGCTCTAATTGCAATCGATGGCCTCAGCGAGCTAATGGACTTGGAAATCCCAGTTCAGGACCTCCTAGAGGACGCAAAGAACATCGAAGAAAAGGTCAGACAGGCATTTGAGAGAGCACAGTCCACTGCTCTTCCAGCACCAGGTCCCGATGATGAAGACGATGTCCCAATGATTCTATAATCAGTAGAAGGGATTCTCACCAGCGGCGTGATCAGTAGCATCGATAACCTCTGAGATAGATGGAACGTTGTCTTTGATCATAGTCTCGACACCCTGCTTCAGTGTCACATCCGCCATTCCACATCCTTGGCACCCGCCTCCGAATACTATCACAGCCTTTCCATCCTCAACTCCCATCAGCTCAACATGTCCGCCGTGAGAGGCAACTGCAGGATTCACCTCGCTCTCAATTATTTCAGCCACCGCTTTGGATATATCATCAATCCAAAGAGGATTAGGATTTTCAAAACTGAATCCACCTCCCATTAGGGTCTCTTGATAGTCTAGAATCGTTCCATCTATGTACTTAGCACTCTTTGGATCTATGAATACACACATCCCATCGACATCTGTCTCAATATCTCCTTTCCTCGAGTCCTTCCTCTCGATAAATTGCAAGTCATACTCAAAGCCATTTCTGCCCCTTCCCGTAATCTCCACCCTCAGACAGACTTCATCAATCTCCTCTGCCGCCTCAGCAAACTGATCTAGCATTTCCTTGGCCTTGGAACTGAAACTCAGCATGATACTCATGCTTCGTAGCATTAGGTCATTCTTCAAGGCTTGCTCAGGTACCACTATCACCAAACCTCTCTTGCATGTACTGTGAGTAGCCCCGAAACCTTCGATAAGTTAGGGAGGCCGATGCGAGATCTCAGGATTTCAGTCACAGACAGATGTAACTTCAGATGTACATACTGCATGCCTAAAGAGGTATTTGGAAAGGACTTCCCATTCATGCCTAGGGAGGCTCTGATGACATTCGAGGAAATAGACAGGATTGCAGGGATATTCATATCTCTTGGCGTAAAGAAAATCAGACTCACAGGGGGCGAGCCACTGTTACGTAGAAATCTCCATGAATTGGTATCCATGCTTTCCCTGAGAGATGCCGAGATAGCGATGACTACCAATGGTGTGCTCCTCCCAAGATATGCGCCTGCTCTCTCAGCCGCAGGCCTCGATAGAGTAACCGTCAGCTTAGATGCCATTGATGAGTCCACCTTTGCCGCAATAACAGATTCAGGGCATACCGTTGCCGCGGTTCTTGCAGGTATTGAGGCCGCAGAGTCTGTAGGACTAGGTCCGGTAAAAATCAACACGGTCGTCAAGAGAAATTCGAATGAGGATGAAATCCTGGATATTATTGAGAGATTCTCAAGCAGGGATATTGCAGTACGTTTCATTGAGTATATGGATGTGGGTACAACCAATGGTTGGAGCTTAGACGAGGTTGTAAGCGCCTCTGAGATACGTGATATAATTGGAGACTTTGAGAGAATCACTCCCGAGAATAAGAGCGATGTGGCCAAGAGATACAAACTTCCCAATGGGGGAGAAGTGGGAATCATTTCTAGCGTTACGGAGCCATTCTGTAATGATTGTACCAGAGCTAGAATATCTTCCGATGGAAGACTCTTCACTTGCCTATTCTCAAACAGAGGGTTAGATCTACTCTCTCCAATCAGAGAGGGGGCTACTGATGGTTACGTTGCCGATCTAATTCGCGAGCAGTGGAATGCAAGGAAAGATAGGTACTCAGAGGAACGGGCCCTTCACAGTACCAAGAAAAAGGAGAAAGTGGAGATGTCCTATATCGGTGGTTGAAGGCCCAGAGCAACTTCTACGATATCGTCCCAGTTCGCATTTGTTCTGAATGAAGGCTTCCCATAATGAGCAAGTGAGGCATTATGCCCCATTTCCTTGAGCAAACCGACCATCAAAGCAGGGCTCGGAGGAGAGCCGATGCCAAGCCAGCTAGATAAGTCATCAACGAGAA
>DALF01000063.1:0-698 GCA_002499345.1 Euryarchaeota archaeon UBA170
CGAATCTCCCCTGCCGCGCCATCAATTCTGGGCATGAGTTAACTCCTTGTACGATTACGGGTAACCATGGTATCGATTGTAGAGTTGGCTATTGTCATTTTTCTGGTGTTTTCCATAGCCTCTTTACTGGTGCTAAGAAGGCACTTCGCGATGTCCCCCTCGAATGAAAGATCGTGGGTCAATGACAATGAAAGACTAGCTACCGTGGAAATGGAGGGAGACATGGCAATATTCAGAAACGTTCGTGATTTCAATTGGAGGACTACCAGGGATCATGATGAAAAATGGATAGATAAGAAGGTAGATCTCAGCCAGGTAAAGAAGATATGGTTTGTACTCGAGTACTTTAGCCCTGATAGAAAGGAGATGGCCCATACGATACTGAGCTATGAATTTGAAGATGGCAGTAGATTGGCGTGCTCGATCGAGGTTAGGAAGAAGAAGGGAGTGTCTTACCATCCGTTAAGAGGGATTTTTAGATCTTATGAGTTGATCTACGTGTGGGGTACTGAGCGTGATATCATTGGAGTGAGATCCCGGTGTAGAGCGAAATCCAAGACTCATCTTTTCGAAGCCATAGTGCTCGGACCCGGTAATGAGAGAAGAATGTTAGAGTCCTACATAAGTAGGACAAATAAGCTGGCAAGTGATCCAGAGTGGTATAACACACTAACTAACACCTGTACTACAAACATAGT
>DALF01000063.1:1028-3798 GCA_002499345.1 Euryarchaeota archaeon UBA170
GATCATGTGAACGAGGTATATCCTGGGAGAGTCCCTTGGGCGATAGGAGTGATGATGCCTGGGCTAAGTCCAAAGATGCTACTTAGAAACAATTTAGTTAAGAATAATGGAGGTTTACACAAAACCATGATCTCGAGCATAATAGATGAGATTTCGACGGAATGGGACTCTTCTGTTGATTTCGGAGATTGGATTAGGAGCGGAGATACGAGGATTCAACATGAATGAGCCACACGTAGGTCCATGAGGGAATTCGATGGCACCGAACTGAGCGGTTCTTTTGATTGGCCAATGCCTCCTTCAAAGAGCCATATTATCAGATGGCTCGCCCTTGGATCACAGAGTATTGGAGAGACTAATATTTCATTTGAAGGAGTTCCAGGAGAAGATTCTGTCTCGATGGCAAATTGTATGATATCTATGGGTTGCGATATTGATTTTAGAGATGATGGCTGGCTTGTCATAGGTTCTGAAGATGGATTGGATATTCCCTCAAGCGCCCTACAATGTGGAAATTCTGGAACTACGGCTAGTATAGTCTCGGCGATGTCTGCTTGTCTTGAAGGAGATATATGCCTAGATGGCGACAGTTCACTAAGAAGAAGAAGTTCGGATGGACTTTGTGGGGCTCTATCTCAGCTCGGATGTAACATAAGCAGTAATTTCATACCTAGGATAATTTCAGGGAAGGTTAGTTCGAGGAATGCAACTCTTAATTGGGGCGAAACGAGTCAAGGATTGACTGCCATGGCCTTGGCATCCCCTAGTTTGCCACATGATATTTCTCTCAAATTAGAGGGAGTGCCCGTCAGTGGAGGATATTGGGAACTAACTAAAAAAATCTGTTCGATATCGGGAAAGGATTTCTACATTGAAAATGAGAAAATAAAACTCGGGCCATGGGAGGTTAAGACCCCTTCATTCGTGGAAGTAAATGCAGAGGAAAGCTTGATACCGATGGCTACTCTTTTCTCCAGGATTCATGGGGTTGATGTCAGGAAGAATACAGTAGACGAGATAGGTGGACTAAAAATTGCTATTGACAAAGTGATCGATGGTTCTGAAGTTCTCGATTTAACTCATGCTTCTGATATAATTACTCCTTCTGCCGCCATAATGGCAATTGGAAGTGGCGGGAAAATAACTGGGTGCGGGCATGCTAGGGGCAAGGAAAGTGATCGGATATCCAAGACAGTAGAGATGCTCAGTGCATTTGGGATGAAGTCGGCGGAAACTACTGACGGAATTATAATCCCAGGAGGACAGTCCCCCTGCCGTCCCACTAGTCCCGTACTGACTCACTCAGATCATAGAATGGCAATGACAGCGATGATAATAGCTTCCAAGACAGGTGGATTTGTCGAAGGGGATAATTGCATTGGTGCCACCGATCCTGAATTCGCCAATAGGCTACAAAGTATTTGCGAGAATAATTAGAATCGGAGGGGCAAATAATGAAGTCAGAGAATGGGGAGTTGCGAACGCACCTTATGCTATTGTTGGCCGCCATGATTTGGGGCTCTACTTGGGCGGCTGGCAGATTTCTTAGTTACGGTACCGATAATAGTAATTCTGCGATTCTTGAGCCAGCTACATCTGCATGGCTGAGATATTCATTCGCGATCGGGGTATTCTTTCTTTGGTATTTGGCGAGTAAACCAAGAGGGGGCTTTAGGTTCCTTCCTCCGGATGAAGATTGCTGGAGGCTATCCATATGGCTAGGAGTTTTTGGAACCATGTGCTATCAACTATTTTTCATGCATGGAATGTCTTGGACCGCGGCTGGAGATGCGTCTCTGATAGTTTCTTTGAACCCGGTTTTCACTGTCCTCTTGGCCGCGCCCATGCTAAATCAGAGAATAACCGGGAGGATGTCCCTAGGACTTCTGATTGGAATAACAGGAGTTCTTGTTGTTGTCGGATGGAGTCCGAACTCAGAAATTCCATTTAATCATCGTTTAATAGGAGATCTAATGATTCTGATGGCGGCCTTATCATGGGCCACGACTACTAATTTAACTAAGATACTATTATCTCGTAAGAGTGGGGTTTCTCCTCTGGAGATAGTGGTTTGGTATTCCCTCATTGGATGGGTTCTACTAACTCCTTGGATGATCTCGGAGATATGGTATTTCGGAATGCCCTCGCCGGGTGCCGCTGAATGGTCGACTGTGGCATATCTTGGAGTAATATCCACTGTTCTGGCTTACGTACTATTTGCAAAAGGGATCGATACGATAGGGGCTACAGCCGCCTCATCGTATGTTTTCCTCGTACCTGTTTTCGGCATCATAGGCGGATGGGCACTGCTAGGAGAGAATATTGGTGCGTCCATGGCAGTCGGATTTGTTCTGATAGTTGCGGGCATAAGAGAGGTTCAGAAACAGAGTGAACGTGTTTTGAATGGTTGATAAGCTCGCAGACCTTTGTCCTCACGATTAAATATAGGGGGTCAGTCGCCCGCCAGAGAGGTGAGTATGTGGCACGCAAGCCGGCAAAGATGTATCGCCAAGTAAAGGGGCAATCATTTACTCGTAGAGAGTATACTGGCGGAGTCCCTAACAATCGTATTCTCAGGTACTTCATGGGAAACAGAAAGGCAGCTGAGGCAGGGGATTTTCCAATAGTTGTCGAGCTGACATCAGATAATGCATGTCAAATCAGGGATAGCGCTCTCGAGTCGGCTAGGCAAGTAGCAAATGCTACGATAAGGAACTCGGCAGGAGTCGATGGATATGCTCTCAGAATTCATGTCTACCCTCATCAGATT
>DALF01000047.1:0-11242 GCA_002499345.1 Euryarchaeota archaeon UBA170
TGTGTTCTAGAATCTATCTCGATATTCACCCTGTCTCCCTCTGATTTTGATTCAATGGTAGTTACACGTAGCGTTTCAGGAATTATATGCAGAGAAAAATACTCCTCTGATACTTCCCCTATTGTTAGTGACATTCCATCAATTGCAACATATCCTTTCTCTAGTATATAGTCTGAGAACTCTTCTTTATTCTCAATCAACAAATCAATACAACCTTCATTCTCAACTTTTTCTATTATCTTAGAGGTAGTCATTACATGGCCAGACAGAATATGCCCGCCTAGTTCATCCCCAACTCTCAAAGACCTCTCTACATTCACGTAATCCCCAACTTTGACATTTCCCAACGTAGTCCTGTCGAGGGTCTCTTCGATTACATCAAAATAAACATCATCAGCATCAACTGACACTACAGTAAGACAAACTCCATCAATCGACACGCTTGCACCTATTTCCAGATTTTCTTTGAACCTTCCAAGATCCACACTCATGGACCAGAAACTTCCTCTATCCTCTACGCCTTTGACGGAGACGAATCCTGATACTATCCCAGTGAACATCCTAATCTTCCTCGTAAGGGCCACCTTCTGAATTAGGCCAGAGATCAAGAATTCTTGCAATAATCTTACGAGTTCCGTCGAGGTCATCTGATAATCCCTCGACCCTTGTCAATTTTACATCGGAAAATCCGTGTTTATCGAGGCCAGACCTGATTGAGTCTATCGAATGCTTCTGATCATAGCCCAGAGCGATTACATCAGGCTTCACAATGTTTAGAATATCAAAAATAGGAGTCCCAGGGGAGTTTCCAACTATCGCTTCATCTACAGGCTTCAGTCCTTCAACCATTCTACATCGGAGTTCTTGACTGGTCACCGGCTCATGTTTCTGAGATCTCACAGTATCATCGTGGGCCACCACAACTACTAGCTCGTTTCCAAGGGACTTGGCCTGTTCAAGGTAGTGCAGATGTCCCGCGTGAAGGAGATCGAAAACACCAACCGCCATGACTCTGACCATATCTCCCGCCCTCACTATCCAAACTCAAGTCTTTGCTTCATGCCATATCCATGAATTCTAAGATATCCTTCCCTGTAATCATGGGGATCCCGTACTCTTTTGCATACTTTCTTGCATCTTTCAAGGATAATGCTCCATCTCCCTCGGGATCGAGCATCTCCGCACCTATCGTACAGGGAATATTTCCCGATAGTCTGGCTATGGCTACTGCTAACTCTGTATGGCCCTGTCTCTTTGAAAGTCCACCAGGGGACTCCCTACAAAGTGGAATATGCCCCGGTGTCCTGAATTCCTCGCCCAAAGCCTCCATGGCTTCAGAGATTGAGCGATCATGCATTTCCCCAGCAAGCTCCCCAAATCTCCTCGTTGTTAGGGCCCTATCCCTGTCGGTAATTCCAGTGTATGTTTCCCTGTGGTTTAGAGACAGAGTAAATGCCGATCTACTGTCATATTGGAGGTCGTTAGTAATCAGTTTTCCGAGAACTGGATTTTCCGAGACTATAGAAGGGGTGGAATGAAGGTCCTGAAGCCATGGAAGTCCAAACTTCTCACCCACCTCATCACCAATGGCCAGGAACAGCAAACCCCCACAATCCTTCCTCAACCTCCTCATAATCTCGGGAGTCGCCTTAGCCGCAGGCCAAAGAAGATCGGTTTCTCTTTCTCTAAAATCCGAGTCAAAAATCATCACAGGTTCTCCCAAAGAGAATGCTCTAATCGCCTCAGCTATGCCCTTGCCCATGACCGTCGGAGGGGCCATACATACGACTTATTTTCGGTCGAACCATCTCCTTCAGTATGCATCAGATAAAAATTCCTAATCTTTAGAGTGTGTAATCCAAAGTTGAATCGTAATATTCTAGTCCGAACCCCTAAACGTAACCAGTACGGGCCAACTCCATGGCGGGACGCAGCGCAGCCACTGCATCATTCATCATCTTGCTAATGTTGTTGCCATTGGCATCTTCCAATCTGCAACCTATCCAAGATGGAAAGGGGGGCTTAGATGCTGATGGAGTTTGGGTAGAAAGTGTTGAATCTGAACTACATGCAAACTGGTGGTCCCACTGGAGCAGAGACAAGAATGACAATTCTCTGGACGACAGGCTAGAATGGCTACTCGAGCAACCCTGGCAAACTCAACAAGATTGGTGGAAAAGGGCCGAATTGGGAAGTGCCAGAATTTTTGTCGATTATGATCACCATCCTTCTGACGCCGATGTTGAGGAACTGGAAAGATTAGGGGTCGAAGTTACATTCCGCCCCAAGTATCTCGATACCGTTTCGGCGACCGCTCCCTTCGAAACCATACTTTCCCCCGATGGAATCCGTTCACTTCCTGGGGTTGTTATGGTGGAAGACCTCGGTTTGGCAGAGCCACACATGAACGAAGCAGTTCCTAATATGGGGGTCGATCAGGTATGGGAAGACTTCGGATTTGACGGTACAGGGTCAGTAGTAGCTGTTTTGGATACTGGCGTTAGAGGGGATCACGAGGGCCTAAATGATATGGACGACGAGCCTTTTACAACCGGATGCGAGCAACCCGAACCAGATCCGCTTAATCCAAATCCAATCTTTGTTGATTGCGATCCGAAGATAATAGCATTTTATGACGCAGTCTTAATGGACGCCGAACAAGACCCTTCAACATCTTATGACTCAGGAACTCATGGCAGTCACGTTGCCGGTATTGCAGTAGGAACAGGAGGGGGGCAAGCCGATCCAACCACGGGTCAGAAGTATGTTGGAGCCGCACCTGGGGCCTTTCTGATAAACATCCTCGCATGTTGTGACGGAGATATAGAGGATGTTATCCAAGGGGCTCAGTGGGCTATTGAAAATAAGGACAAATACGGAATTGATATTGTCACTTCATCTCTCGGTGAGCAACAGTTAGAGGTCCACTTCGATAACAACGGAGACTCAGCTTGGAGTAGGCAGATGGACGCTGTTGTAGAGGCTGGAATAATTACCACTCTATCTGCTGGCAATGAGTTTGGAGGAGCTACCTTTGCTGGTTGTAATACCATAGACAGTCCTGGAGATGCCCAACTTCCAGTTACTGTTGCAAGCCTGGATAAGGATCTAGGACTAGCTATTTACAGTAGTCGGGGCTATACTTCCGATGGGAGGGTGAAGCCAGATGTCGCAACTATAGGATCTAATATCATGGCACCAGATGCGGCATCTAGTGACGGTTATACCAGTAAATCGGGAACGAGTATGGCTACGCCACTGATGGCAGGAATCGCGGCATTGATGGTAGAGGCGAATCCGGATATCACCCCTGCTGAATTCAAAGATATTATTTCAGCTCATTCTATTGAAAGAGATTTGCAACTTCTCGATGACCCGGGATTCAATGATTGCAGTATATTGGAAACCCGCCCAGATAACGAGTTTGGTTATGGGCAGGCAGATCCACTAGCTTTCGTCGAAGCCGCCGGAAGTATCGATAGGTCGCTAAATGTCAGTATGGACCTCGAGACTTTACAAGAACTTGGGAACCAGTCATACGTCTCAGGCACAGCTTCTGGCGTAGCCCCTGGAATGGGTATTGTAGAAGTTAGAGTGGGAGGCGGAGAATGGAAAGGAGCAGCAGATCTCAAGGGCGATTGGAGTGAATGGAGAGTAAAGCTTGACCCGCACGTAGAATCCGGAAACTCAACGATATATGCTAGATTGATGGTCAGCGAAGACAGTATTTCTCCTGTAGACGCAAGAAGAATCATACTGTTAGATGGCGATGCTTCTGATGTAATGTCAGGTGATATGATGGAATTCGGATTCTCGGTATTTCTGTTTCCATTTTTATGTGCTGTGGCACTAATCGCATTCATTGCTTTCAGAGAACGTTGGGACAATAAAATATTCAGATCTGAAAAGAGTCAAATTTCACTTCTACGTCCAATAGATGGCCTTAGGGCCGCAAATCCCATGCTCTATGCTGGCTACTTAAAGTCAGCTAACGATGCTTGGAAAGATGGAGAATCACTCTCCGAGAATCAGTTCAGAAGGTATGTATCGCTCTCAATACTGTATACGGCACAAGGGCTTCCTCAGGGATTCACATATGTCGCATTCCCTGCATTTTTGGCCGTCAACGATGTAAGTCCAGTTGACATAGCTGCACTTTGGGCGGCAATAGCCCTTCCCTGGACATTCAAATTCGTATGGGGTCCCATGGTTGACGGCATACAGGCGCCCTCATACGGTATGAGGAGGCCTTGGATTCTATTCGCACAAACAGGTATGGTGGTCACATTAGGGGCGCTACTTTTCGTTTCGAACCTAGCCGAATCGATACAACTAGTCACACTCTTACTATTCGTACACAATCTCTTCTCTTCCCTCCAAGATGTTGGTGTTGATGCACTAGCAGTGGACGTCCTTCAGCCAGATGAAGTTGCAAAAGCGAACGGATTCATGTTCGCAGCAAAGAGAGCAGGATATATCCTGGGCGGAGCAATTCTTGGAATAATGGCGACTAAGTTTGGAATCAAATCAGCTGTGATAATTCAATTACCGCTATTGGTATTAATCATGGCACTTCCTTTGTTCCTGAGAGAAAAACCCGGGGACAAACTGTTCCCATGGAGCAACGCTAGGAGATCCAGCCTATGGAGTTCCAATGAACATGATTCCGAGGAGACCGAAGATGAAGAGTCTACCGAACTAGAATTGCCATGGCCAGAGAATGAAGAGGACGACCAATACAGGGCCGCCCATTGGACAGCCAAGAATTTAATTTCCCAACGTATCACATTATCCGCGGCCACTCTCTGGATTTCCCTAGCTCTCATACTCCTAGGGATGGTAGTCTACATCGGAGGAGTATTGATAGAGGCAGACTGGCGAGATCGTCCTATTTTGTTTATGGACATAGTCGACTTCAGTGTAGTCGCAATCTCTCTGGTTTTATTGATGCAATTATCCCAGAAACTAGGACTTATTTTGCCGATGGTGCCCAATCCGTTAGCCAAAGTAATGAGGGGCCCGGCTATCACATCATACAATATTGTGAAGGGATTCTCCCTCAGGTCTTCATTCCTGCTTATTTTCCTATGCCTACTTTCTGAATTATACTTGTTCGTAGATCCCATAGTACTGGATATCTTCATCAATGAAGCTGGCTGGTCTATGTCGAAATATAGTGCCGTAATGGGTGGATTTGTGATAGCCTTCCTGATGGCTGGCCAGCTGATAGGAGGATTCTTGGGAGATCGTTTCGGCGTCAGGGAGGTAGCCATGATAGGCTTTACACTTCTAGCACTAGCAAACGCTGGTCTCGCCCTTATGCAGGATTATTGGGGGAATACGACAGTCATGACTGCATATCTCTGTGCGAGGGCGATAATCAACGGGTTAGCATGGATTTCGATAATATCCGTATCTATGCGACTGACCTATAGCAAAGCCGGAGGTACTCAATTCACAGCATACATGTCAATGTTCAACCTATCGGGGGTCATCGCACTAAGCCTGACTGGCAAGGCAATTGAAATCATGGATTACATTTCAGCATTGTATCTTGGTGCGGCGCTCACTCTAATGACTGTCATTTTCCTAGTCTTCATTGATCCGGACGAATGCGATAGGGTTTTGGAAGGGAGAATAGCCGATGATGAAGATGAGAATTATGGGGGGGACCTAGGAGAAACCCCTGAGACATGGTGGGAGGAAGGTGAACCAGATGTCGTCTCTGCTTGATCACTTCAGGTCCGCAAATACGGACTTTCTGTTCTTCAGTCAAACAGTTTGTCCATACTGTACCAGAGCCGCCCGAACCCTAGAAGCCAACCATCTCACATACACCGAAATCAATCTAGATCACTATGAGGGACTCAGGCGGAAGATCATCATTGAGACAGGACACAGAACGGTACCTGTGGTTTTTGATTTGAGGAATGATTCGCCTATATTTGTCGGAGGATCCGATCATCTGATGGACTACCTATGAGGCATACTGGCAATCCTGGAGATTTGCTCACGCAGCTCGTCGAATTGATTGAGATTGACCATATGTCCCTTTTCATGCTCCAGTCTGACGATAGGCCATCCGGCGCCATCGAAGATTTCTGCATGTTCCCTTGCTAGATCTATTGGGATGAGGTGATCTCGCTCGCCGTGCATCCAAATCACCGGCCGGGGTTTGAGAAACGGAAGTGAATCTCTTAGTTTATCACTTCTAGCAGACTTTGTAGCTATCAGTACCAATCCGACTATGGATTCACTCGCTTCGGTTTCTAGCAATGCTGACGCCATAGCCCCTCCTTGGGAGAAGCCACCCACAATTACAGGACCTTCCGGAATCAGCTGTAGAATATCAGTTATCGACTCATCCATCTGACTCATGGACTCTTCAGGACTGACTTCATCTCCGAAAAGCCACCATGCAAAACCGCCTCTGGATGGATGCTTAATACTTGCTTGAGGGCACAATATGGACCACCCGTCGGGCGCAAGTTTTCTCGCTAGTGGCTCCATCTTGTCGGCCGTACCAGTCATTCCATGCATCATCAGGAGTGTCCCCTGACTCACCAAATCACCTCAAAGACTCCAAGATTGAGTAATTCCGCCTGCAAATATGAGTCTCAGATAATTTTCACCTGTGAATGTTGCCGTCAGCGTGTACTCTTCAGAAGGGTAGGGAATGGTGCCTAGAGTCCCAGACTCACTCGCTCCCGGTCCCCACACTCTTTCAAGAGCGGAAATCGAGCCGTGATCCCTGAGAGTAAGTGTGATACTGGAACTTCCCCCTCCACAAGATGCATCCAAGAAGTAAATCATCTCGTCCCACTCTCCATCATTAGGGTGGTCACTAACAAAAAAAGAATCTTGAAACTCAAAATCGGTACCTGAATCCCAGATATTTGAGTACAGATCGCCACCTCTGACGAAATATACATCTCCTGAGTGAGATGCCCCCTCATCAGCAAGCATCATCCTTAGTTGAACTACTCCGGACGAGTCTGTCCAAATGAAAGACTTGAAGAATCTAGCATTAGAATCATACACATAATCTAAGGTTGAACCATCTGATGAATCAGCTGAGATTATAGCAACCCCTCCGCTTATTGAGATAATGTCGGCCGTCCAATCTATGGAGAACAAACCAAACTCCCAAGAAGCCCCTCTACTAAGTGGAAAGTTGAGAACAGGCTGGGGAATCCCATTTTCGAATGTAGATAGGTTATCATGAGTTATTCTCCCCAGGAAAGGATTGTGATTCAGTACGGCGTGCCTCCTAGCCTCTCCAACGCTAGAAATAGCTAGCATATACGCGGTACCTCCCTCTTCCGAGTCAGATGCAACGACTAGCCTTGCAGTATCGTCGCTATAGTCAGGAGTGGAGAACGTGTATAGCCACCAGTCTCCGATTTCCCAATCAGGGGATTGAATATCATTAGAGCTACTAGTTCCACCGGACCCTCCTGTTTCGATACATCCAGCAAGAAAGCAAGTCAGCATCAGGCATGCCAAGCCGACTGCGGCGACCCTACTCATACCCCTCCGTCGAGGGTCACAGTCAAGAGACTGACGCTATATCATGTATCAGAGTAATCCGGCGATAACGACAGATACTATTGACATCAGCTTGATTAGGATATTCAGTGAAGGTCCACTTGTGTCCTTGAAAGGATCTCCTATGGTGTCTCCGACCACTGCGGCTGAGTGAGCGGCATCTCCCTTCTCGGCTCCCTCGATCTCTCCTTGCTCAATAGCCTTCTTTGCATTGTCCCAAGCTCCTCCTGCATTGGCCATGAATAGTGCCATAAGAACTCCAGTAGCTGTAGCACCGGCCAGTGTGCCGCCAAGAGCCGCGGGGCCCAATACTAGTCCAATTATGACTGGGCTGGAAATTGCTATTAGTCCAGGCATAATCATCTCTCTAAGGGCCGCCTGAGTGGAAATATCCACACATGTGGCACTATCGGGCTCGACACCTTCTCTTCCTTCTAGAAGTCCATCGATTTCCCTGAATTGACGTCGTATTTCAGTTATCATAGCTTCAGCCGCTCTACCTACTGATTTCATGGTCATAGCAGCTACCACAAAGGGAAGCCCGCCTCCGATGAGGAGTCCAATTACCACATCTGGATTAGTCAGAGAAAGATCAGCTGCGTCTAGTCCTGCACTGGTTTTGTAAGCGGCAAAAAGAGCCAAAGCAGTCAGAGCCGCACTTCCAATAGCGAATCCTTTACCAATCGCGGCAGTTGTATTTCCTATCGAATCAAGACCGTCTGTGATGTCCCTGACTTCTTTCCCTAGAGCAGACATCTCGGCGATTCCTCCAGCGTTGTCAGCCACCGGGCCGTATGCGTCAACAGTCATTGTAACTCCCACTGTACCTAGCATTCCCATTGCGGCCATTGCAATTCCGTAAAGACCCATATCTCCGCCATTCATTACATCGTTAGCACCGTATATTCCAGCGGATATTAGCAAAACAGGAATCATTACAGATTCCATCCCAACCGCCAGGCCAGCTATTGCATTGGTCGCACTACCAGTCTTGGAAGCCTCCCCGATGTATGGTATCGCCTTAACTTTGAAACCAAAAACAGGCTCTATTCCAGTGTAGTATTCTGTGACCAATCCAATGAGGATTCCCACTAAGCTACCAATTGCCACTGCATATATGACTTGCGTGTCCATATCATAGAAATCAAGAGCGAGATAGCCAACTCCTATGAATAGTCCAGCCCCTATGAATGTAGTATTCCTCAGAGCGGCCCCAGCATCCATGTTCTTCATGGCCGAGATGGAGAATACGCCTACGATCGAGGCAAGATAGCCCACGATAGCTAGTAAGATTGGAATCATCAGATACTCAGAGCCCATGTCACTACTAGCAGACGCTATGACCATAGCAGCTATTATTGAACCTACAAAAGACTCGAAGATATCAGCACCCATTCCCGCAACATCTCCAACGTTATCTCCAACGTTATCTGCAATCACACCAGGATTTCTTGGATCGTCTTCAGGAATTCCTGCCTCTACTTTTCCTACTAAATCCGCTCCAACATCAGCGGCCTTAGTGTATATTCCTCCGCCTACGCGAGCGAAAAGCGCAATAGAAGAGGCCCCCATTCCAAATCCGGCTATATTGGCCACTGTCAGGAAATCAGTCTCCGTGAAGTAGAACATCAGTGAGATTCCGAAAAGTCCTAGCCCACCAACTGCTAGTCCCATTACCGCTCCTCCGTTGTAGGAAGTTGTCAATGCGGCCGCCTGGCCGCCGCTAGCAGCAGCTTGGGCTGTTCTCCCATTAGCGCTGGTAGCAGATTTCATACCACTGAATCCAGCGGCACCGCTGCACAGAGCACCTATGACGAACGCGATCATTGTCTCCATACCCAAGTCATCATTATAGCTACCGCCAACAAACAAAAGTGCCGCGACTACAGCTATGAATACGGCCAGCATTCTGTACTCAGCGACCATGAAGGCCATGGCTCCATCCTGAATACGTTGGGTGATTTTTGCTACTGTCTCGTTCTCTATCTCTATCGAATCAACTTTCTTGTATAGCATGAACGCGACAAGTAGGCCGAATACGCCTACCGCCATTCCAATTGTTCCTAGTGTCTCTCCTTCTATCATGGTATCAACCTGTATCGGTCCCGCGACAAAAGTCCCACTTATAATTCAAGCCGTAAAAAAATCCTAATTGAAGACGACTAAGGCATATGTCTCAAAACTACATTAGCAAAAGCTTCGAGAACTCCTGCCCCATCATGATCTCTCTGGAACGATATCATTTCAGCTTCGCTGATATGTCCCCATTCGTATGCTCGCTCAATCCTATGCTTAGCGGCCTCCGGATGAAACTGTAACCCCCAAGCAGGCAACCTTCCTCCCTTAGCATCAAGTACTCTTATTGCAGTAATATCATTATGAGAAGCCGAACCGAGTAAGATACAATTTTCAGGCATCGTGGCCACATGATCTTGATGTGAGTAAACTACAGCAGGACCAATCTCTCCAACGCCTCTAGATTCGAATAGGACGTCTTCTTCTCCTTCTTGGCTTAGTTTCATATCCCATATTCCACTAGACATACTCTCAGCTCTAATGACCTCGGAGCCAAGTGATTTACACAGAAGTTGATGCCCAAAACAAATGCCGAGTGTTGGAGTTCCAGAAGTCGAGGACACTCTCATTAGAGAAGACGCACTATCCATCCAATCTTCCCACATCGTGACATTTCTTCGTGAACCAGAGCATATCACTGAATCTACTTCTATCGACTCAAGCCACTTGGCCATCTCTGAATCCTCTTTTCCAAATGGTAGGGCCACTCTGTAGAACCTAGCAATATTTCCCTCCATTTGGACCTCACAACTCTTCCAAAATGCATATCCATCATCCCAATGGGGGACATCTTTCTCTCCGATGAAAAAAAGGCCTTCTTCAAAGGCCCTGACCCCCGCCTCCTTGGATTGCATATGGGGTGTAAGTAGAAACACATCGACATCCCCTCTCCTAGCAAGTGGTTGAATGACCTCCTGGTTGCCCCCATGTCCAAATTCAGATCTCTCAACTAGAAGGTCGAGCAAGAGTACACGGGTAGTACGACTCATGCCACTCCGAACAGGCGATTGCTTGAAAGCCCCCCGTATGTACAGAGGTATGAGGCGGACATGGTAGACAAGCAGTTGATACTAGATTCTGTGGGCCCAGTTCAAGCGGTTCTTGATGCCCACGATGGGGTCGTGAATGTCATCGATACAACTGCCGGAGTGATTTCTATTTCACTTGAGGGCGGCTGTACGGGATGTAGCGCCACTCCAATGACAGCCATGCAAATCTACTATTCACTGATGAAACTAGATGAAGTCAATGATGTCATATTCGTGAATGGAGAGCTACCTGCATACATGAGATCCTTCATAGACGATAAGATAGGTGGAGAGAGCTAACGATTCTCCTTTCTCATCTTCATTATTTGATGAGGACTAGCCTCTCCTTGAACATCCTTACCCTTCAAGTTCAGTGAGGCGGATATCGCTACTACAACCGAAACCAGCGCCATTGGAAGTGCGATATTTCCTGTTCCCCATAGTTCGCCTCCCAGTAAATCGAATAAAGTTAACAGAATCGCAGCACTTATGCAAAGAGTTGCGATAGCCCTCTGAGCTAGAACCTCTCCTCTATCACTTCTGGAGAATGTCCCGATTGACATCCAAAGTATGACAGATAATCCGCACAT
>DALF01000047.1:11631-11966 GCA_002499345.1 Euryarchaeota archaeon UBA170
GGAGTCAATACTTGTGAGGGTTGGGGGAGTTTGTTTTCTGCATGGGACATAACGAACCTTCAACAAAGGTGAGTCATGAGACAGAAGTATGGGAGTCCTACGCGGGTTGAGCCTAGCTTCTATTGCGGCCCTTCCTGCATTTATCCTAGGCTTCATTGCATATGCGGTTATTGCATCTGTGAGAGGGTCCTCCATAGACGCAACAGAGTGGGAAACATGGATGTTTCTTCCTTGCTATGGAGTCCCTTTGTTCTGCATGTTTATTGCATTCATTTTTGGAACAAGGTCCAGTAGGGTGGATGAAGAGTGAAAAGATCTGAAAAGGCCCTGAGAAT
>DALF01000017.1 GCA_002499345.1 Euryarchaeota archaeon UBA170
TCAGGTTTGAGGCTGTCTCTCCTGCTGAGTTTGGATTATCCTCCAAAAGTGACATCTGATGTAATGCTCTGATAATATGGTCATCTCTCCAAGGCTCATCACCTATCGAGTCTAGCGCTCTGATTACCTCTGTAGGGTAGTACTTACGACATATTTCCGGGCATTTGGACAGTAGCAGGTCGCCGGCCAAAGCCTGTATGTCATCGAAGTCGTGAACCCCCTCTCTTTCCTTCATTCTTTTCAGAATTCCTTTGAAGCCGAGATGGGCTAGTCTGAGATCATCCATATTCCTAGCTTCGGCCTCTATTGTGAAGTAGTATCTCTCAGATTTTTCTCCCAGAGGAAGTCTATCAGGAATGATATCTGGGAGAGGGAATAGGGATTTCCCTCGAGAGGGGGGCGAGCAGGGGGGATGAGAAGGGTCTAGTAGCATCGCTATCTGGGCAAAATGCAGAGTCAGGAGACCGTTGGAATCGGTCCATGCTTCCCTGATTCTCTCTATTTCCAAATTCAGTGCTTGTTTGGTGTACTCCTTGAAGTGCTTATCTTTTATCGCGCTCCAGGACTTAACTCCCCTTGGCCAGAGATTGTCATCGGGAATATTTTGACGGGGGAATATGGTTGGGGAGTCGGATTGGACTGTCGTCGCGCTGGCAGTACAGTCCAAATGGTTCGCAAGCCAGACTAGTTGTTCCCATGTATCCGAAGGGATCTGTTGATTTAATGATATTAAGCAAGCCATTCTTGATTCGTCTGGAATTCCTTCGGCGACCATTTCGGGAGCGCCCAAGACGATATCGCAGTATCTCTGACTAATTTCATTTATTCTCATACACAGTGACTCTATGTGGTGACTATCTGTTGAAGAGAGAATTCTTTCCCTCAGAAGATGAGGGTCTACTCGGCCATTATTATCTGTAATTCTCCTGAGGCCTTCGTCGATAAAAACCGATTTCCTGACAAGTCCGCTCAGTAGCCTTGCGGCTGTCTTCCTACCGGAATATCTCCTAGCTATTCTTTCTCTGGCTTCGAGTACTTCTATGGCTATATCCGCTGGAATCCCAGCATCTACAGCATCACCCAGGCCGGAGACTGAGCTTGGTAGTCTCCAAAGTGTATCGAGAGCATCTTCGATGAGGAGGATTCTACTTGCGTCGGAAATATTCTCTCTACTGAGAGCATCCCCGAGGAATCCCCTATATGGGGAAACTAATTGGTTGAAGAATGAGTCTATTGTTCCTATTGGGGCGTCCTCAAGGAGAGTGAGAAGTTGTTCTGGGAGACCGGAGTGGGTTACTCTTGGATCGCCTCTAGAGTGGTCGGATATTGAGGAGGAGCCTATTCTCAATTTCGATATCTCGTCCCTAAGCCTATGCCTCATCTCATCGGCCGCCTTGTTAGTGAATGTTAGCAACACTACCTCTCCCGGAAGAAGTCCGGGGTGGTGTTCGGGGTTCACAGTTTCAGAAGATGGCGAGATGAGCATCCCCCCACCAAGAGGAGGAGGCCTCTCTGGAACTGGTAGAATTCTAGTGGCCCTCTGATCGCCACAGAGATAGTGCTCAATGACTCTGTCGATGATGGTCTTGGTCTTGCCCGTTCCTGCTCCAGCATCGATTACGATATGGGAATCCAGGTTTAGCGCCAGTCTCTGGGCGGTATTGGGAAGCATCAGTAGTCATCCTCCATCTTGACTATGCAGATACTACTGACCGGGCAGTATCTGCATGCTGATTTTGAAGGGGTTGGGTGCACTCTTCCCTCCACAGCTCCCTGTGCAACTCCTAACGCAACCGACAGTCTCTGGGCCATCCATGCTCTGAATGAGTCACTCTTTGGATTGTTGGACTCGTCTGGAAACCTGTGCAACCCACTCGTTAGAGAAGTCGTTTCCCCCACGGCTAGATTTTCTAATTCTGATCGATACTTGGCCGATGGCTCGACAAGGTGTTCTGTGGAATGGCCAATTGTTGAGATTCCTGCTCCTACTACCAAGTCTCCGGGGTGGTTTAGCTCCCAAGATCTAGCATATATCGCCAGTTGTAGTTCATTTAGAAGTCCTTCTTTGTTCCTGTCTGAAGGTTTTTTCTCTGAGGTCTTCAGATCCCTGATAATTACTCTTCTACGTGGCTTCCAATCGTCTCTTTCGAAGAGTCTCAGAGGGGCTACCTCATTGGAGCCTTCAGTATCAACCCACTGATTGCCGTCTTTATCAAAGGGGATTATGTCCACTCTGTCTATCTTCCCATTTACCATTATTGTATTTATCTGGATTTGATTTGGGCTGGTTTCATTCGGATTCAAAGAAATCTCCATACCATTGTCTGTTCCACTGGATATTTCCCATTCCAATGCAATGGGCATTGAGTCTGAAAGTTCCATTTCTGATCGTATCATAGCACCGATCCTCCCTCCCAGAGGGGCTTCAGAGGGATTGGACAGCCAAGATTTCCATTCTCTGTGCGACATTCCAGTAAGCATTCTGAGTCTGAAGGTGGAAACTCCATCAGATCTTTCCAACCAAGGCGCCAATTTATCGAGGATCTCGAGAGCCTCCTTCATTATCTCCTGCTCACTTAATCCCGAATTAGAGAGATTAAAGGGTAATTGTGCGCCTATGACTTCTCCTATCTCTCTCTCTACTTGCTCCTCCATATCTAGGATTTCACAAATCAAATTATGATGGATTTGATGAAGCAGATCTCCATGTATTCTCGGATCGAGATC
>DALF01000036.1 GCA_002499345.1 Euryarchaeota archaeon UBA170
GGTGGAGTGGCGGGGGAGAATGTGCATAGTCTCTGGCTCGTACCAGTCTATCGACTCCACGATCCCAAAAACAGTGGTAGAGCTGTGGTGCAGAGCAGAGGAGGGACATTCAGTGGTTCTACTTGTCCACGGACTCCGTCCCTACTTTGATATCGCTATTCCAGGAGCTCCAAGGCCCGATCATAATCCTGATCTGGACTCGGTAGTAGGCATGAGCGAGGTAGTCGAAGTTTCAGAGCCAGTAATGAAGTGGACTAGACATGGAATGAAGAGACACTGGAGAGTATACGCCAATCAACCGTATTCCGTGAGGAACCTCCGCAAAAAGCTGGATAACTGGGAGATTACAAGCGCAGACATACTCTTCGTCAACCGTTTGATGCTAGATCTAGATCTCGGCCCACACATTTCCGCAGGAGGAAGGGTTCTTTGGGCGGACGGAAGAGCTCCCGATGACTCAAAGGACGAATTCAATACATCTAGATTAGATTCAGAAAAGGCGATAATTGCTGCCGGTGGAGCTGGTTTGTACCCAGTAGACATGGTAATATCGTGTGGACTGGAAGACCTACAAAAGACCGAGACCTTCCCCGCGCCATTCGTTTCCTTTTCATTCGATTTGGAGACTAGTATATCCACTAACAGGATACTCTGTGCAGCGGCAGTAGTCGATAGAGACGGGGATAGATCAGAGTACGAATTCAAGGGGGCCGAGAAGGAGATAATGGAGGGACTAACCAGACTCGTACGCGATGAGGACCCCGACTTCATCACCGGATACAACATTGATAATTTCGATCTCCCCAGAATGCAAGAGAGGGCCGAGGTGTTATGCCCCCGGCCTAAGATAGATCGACTTCCGCTTTTCGGATGGGGAAGGGTCCCCTTATCAGAGAGCGAGGGTAAGAGAGTCTTCCCCCAGAGGCAGCAGAATAGGGTCTGGAGAATAGTAGGTAGGATTCCCATGGATGCATGGTGGCAGGCAAGGCAGACTCTGAGACCACAGAGAGAGACTCTGAGATACGTGTCACAGTTACTCTGGCCTGACGATCAGAGTAAGAGGAAGCTAGATGTCGACGCAAGTAGGATGGATGAGGAGTGGGCCAAGAGGCCGGACGTAGTAATGGAGTACTGTGTGATGGACACACATCTTCCTCTAGACATTCTCGACCGACTAAAATCAATAGCAAGAAAAGAAGCTCTTGCTTCGGTTTCCTTGACACCTGTTGAGATGGCTTCCAATGGCACCACTAGTCAGTGGATAGACTCCCTTGTGATTAGGCTTGCAGACAGGTCCGATCCGCCAGTAGCAGTACCGATGACAAACCAAGGCCCCAGGAAGCGTGACCAGATAGCAGGAGGTTATGTCCACGAAGTCGAGGCAGGAGTGGAGCCATGGGTAGTCGTACTGGATTTCAAGTCGATGTACCCCTCAATCATGATATCGAACAATATTTGCTCCACGACCCTCGTTCGCGATGACAAAAGGGACGAATCTTTCGCCTCATCGCCCGTTACAGAGACGAGGTATGTCTCCAAGTCAGAAAGAGTGGGTCTCGTCCCTCAGCTACTTCAGGAACTCATGTCCAAAAGAGATCAGTACAAACAAGAAATGTCCAGTGCTCATGCTAAGCAGGACACTACTGAGGTATTTCTCCTAGATCAATTACAGTATGCCGTGAAGATTTTGATGAACTCATTCTACGGGGTATTCGCATCTAGCTTCTACAGATTCACGCATCCAGATCTCGGAGCTAGTATAACCGAGTGGGCGAGGCACAACATCAGGGCAATTATATCCGAGTTGGACAATAGTGGGCACCCAGTGGTATATTCAGATACAGATTCGATATTTGTGAAATCACCAGTTGGGGCCGAGGCCCCCACTAGTAAGCCCGACGGAGGCGAGCTACTCGATTCATGGTCAAACGCCAAGGATAGGGCAATCGAGTTCGGTAACTCGCTGGCCGATCAATTCACAAAAGAGGGTGCTGAGCTAGAGTTCGAGACCGCGCTTTCAGCGTTCTTCAGTCATGGCGCCAAAAAAAGATACGTTGGGAGGGTGGTCTGGCCAAGAGAGGAGATGCTGATTCGTGGATATGAGGTCCGTAGGACTGACTCATTCCAGCTTCTGACAGATACAATGACAGAAATGTTCGAGCTTATTCTGGATGGTGATGCACGTTCTTCAGTAGAAATGACAAAAACAGTCATCGATAATCTAAGGGCCACTCATGTAGACGCATCAAAGCTCGTCATAAGCCGGTCTTGCAAGGGGAAGTGGAACAAGAAAAAGGGCGAATGGGACTTCAGCGTGTACAAGAATGAAAACGGACTCCCATATGTCAGAGCCGCCAAGGAGAGAATATCACGCGGATTGCAGTTTACTCCAGGGATGAAGGTTGGATATATCGTCACAAATGCCAGTGTGAGCCCAATGGAAGTAAGTGCATGGCTGGTCGAGGAGACAGATGACAAACCCCCATCTTATGACCCAGAATACTACGCCAAGAGGATGGCAACCGCACTCGGCAGGATTACAGAAGCGTTTGGCTGGGATGCCGACGAATTACTCAGAGGAACCCGTCAG
>DALF01000004.1:0-1763 GCA_002499345.1 Euryarchaeota archaeon UBA170
TTCAATGCCGTTACTAACATCAAAGAGTTCTCAAGATGCTGAGAGATCTTCTCCTCGTTGGCCACTAGACCAATAACACACTTAGCAGTGAATGAGCGACAGCAATCTGATAGGATCCTTATTGAATGAAGGATGTTGTAAATCATCATCGGCTTGAACACATTGAGTTCGAAGTTTCCCTGACTGCCCCCAAATGTTGTTGCTGCATGATTGCCCATAACCTGGCAACATACCATTGTCATAGCCTCAGACTGGGTTGGATTGACCTTTCCTGGCATGATGCTAGACCCTGGTTCATTGGCCGGCAGGGAGAGCTCTCCGATACCGCATCTCGGACCAGAGCCCAACCATCTGATATCATTTGCAATTTTCATTAGTGAAACTGCAAGGGTATTGAGTGCTCCCGATGCTGATACTATTGCATCATGAGCCGCTAATTGGGAGAACTTGTTCTCGGCGCTAGTGAATGGTAGGCCAGTTTGATCGGATATGTTAGCGGCAACTTTCTCCGAGAAATCTGGATGTGAGTTCAGACCTGTTCCAACAGCAGTCCCTCCTAGTGCTAGCTCATATAGATCAATCAATGCGAACTCTATCCTCCTTATATCTGCATCAAGCATGTAGACATATCCTGAGAATTCCTGACCAAGAGTCAGTGGAACTGCGTCCATGAGATGTGTCCTACCAATCTTTACAATTGAGGAGAACTCCTGTGATTTGGTCGCCAGAGAATCTCTCAGATGGTGAACGGCTGGAAGTAGTAGGTTTGTGATTTGCTCGGCTGACGATATGTGCATTGCAGTAGGAAATGTGTCATTACTCGACTGGGCCCTATTCACATGATCGTTTGGGTGCACTGGCGTTTTACTGCCCAGTTCCCCTCCAGCTAGCTCTATTGCCCTGTTGGCGATTACCTCATTAGCATTCATATTTGTCTGGGTCCCTGATCCAGTCTGCCATATCCTTAGTGGAAAATGCCCATCCAGGCTTCCTGAGATTACCTCTTCACAAGATGAAACGATTAGAGATGCTACATTTTCGTCTAGTTGTCCTAGTCCGGTGTTTGTTTCTGCTGCCGCTTTCTTGAGAATACCGAAAGCCCTGATCACCTCTCTTGGCATTATGTCGTCGCCGATATCAAAGTTCTCCAGAGACCTAGCTGTCTGAGCCCCATAGTATCTATCTGCAGGAACGACTACCATCCCCATCGTATCGATCTCAATCCTTTCCTCTTCGGGATTCGCTCTGGCAGACCTCTGGATGGCAGTGACCTCATTTTCCTCTTGATTGGGAGTTCTTGATGAGAGACCGTCTTCAATCATTCTAGAAATCGTGGCTGATCTTCCCTTGGACTTTCCCTTGCCTACTCTGCGATCTAGTTTCTTTGCAAGACCTTCTGGTATGCTAATGCTGATTATTCGACGGTCCCCCGCACGGTGCTTTGCCATGCAATGGGCATTAATTAGTTATTAATAAAATATTTGATTTGGATTTAGTAAGTCGATTAATCAAAATCTCTCTACTTTTATTATCTTCTGGGGGTCATATGGTCTGTCTCCGGGTTTGGTATCGCAGTTCTCGATTTTCTGAACATTCTCCATTCCTTTCACGACTTGGCCGAATACTGCGTGGTTACCATCTAGCCAAGGAGTAGGGACAGTAGTGAGGAAGAACTGTGATCCGCCGGTATTGGGGCCGGCATTTGCCATTGAAAATAGTCCTGGCCTGTCATGTTTCTTTGCAAGTGCGGATGACTCGCAGGG
>DALF01000004.1:2162-3683 GCA_002499345.1 Euryarchaeota archaeon UBA170
ATCATGAAATTCTTGATGACTCTGTGGAAGTGTAGTCCATCATAGAACCCATCATCTACTAGTTTGAGGAAGTTCCCCGTAGTGTCTGGGCATTCTTCTGTGAAGAGTTCGATATCTATCGGTCCCGCGCTTGTCGTCATTCTAACTATGGTAGACATGGATTAAGCGAGTGGCACGCGGTCCAATAGTGTAACGATTGAAAAGTCGTTATTTTGCCATATGTAGAGCTGTTCTAAGCCACGACAGATCCTGGTAAAACGCCCTCTGGCAGCTCCAGTAATCTAACAGTTCCGTCTGGATCTAATGCGCCGAGTACCAGAAACTGGCTTACAAAACCAGTGGGTAGTGTCTTATCGCCTAGATTAATAGCTCCAACAACCGTTCTGCCAATGAGATCATGACGTGGATAGTTCGTTATCTGTGCGGAGCTCCATAGCTTTCCAATCATGGGCCCAAAATCAACTTGGATTTTGTATGATGCCTTCCTCATCTCTGGAAACTTCTGAACATCCATTATCACGCCTGATCTTAGGTCCAAATCGAAATAGGCAGACGCTCCGACATAATCCTTCATGGGGTGTTTCTCAGGAGAATAGGGAGTCCCGTCTGGATCTATGACGTGTTGGCTCAATCAATCACCCGTGACATCTGATCTCAGTAACAGTGGAATAAGTGCTATTCCTGCTGATTTGAAGGCTTCAATACCTCCTTCCTCTCTGTCTAGAATAGTGATACATGCCGCTACTTCACATCCCATTGAGTTCAACATCTCGGCCGCCTTTAATGCGGAGCCCCCGGTAGTGGTAACATCCTCGAGTAACACCACTCTATCTCCTGACCTGATAGTCGAGCCTTCTATTCCAGGTGGGTTTCCAGTCTTCCTACCTCCTCTGCCCTTAGGCTCCTTACGAACCATGAAACCTCTGATTTCTGACCCCTTCCTAGCCTTGGCTATTGCGATGGCCGTGAGAGGAACAGCCCCTAACTCCAAGCCACCTATGGCATCTACTCCCCCTATAACCTCGATTTTATCATGTATCAGGACCCCAAGAAGATGAGCACAATCTGGATTCATCATCACTGGCTTCATGTCGAAGAAATGTGGGCTCTCCCTCCCACTGGCTAAGGTGAATAGGTCATCGGGAGAGTGGAGATACGCCAACTTTCGGACCCTTTCAATCAGAATGAGTTTCGCTTCAGTGGCTGAAATCGACTGCATATTCGACTACAGCCGAGGAACGGTAATCGAATGAAGGTTCGGTAGGTAAATAGGCATCGAGGGGGGAAATACGGTCAATGTTCTTGAACGGCCTAGTCAGTTGGACATTTATTCGCACGGGGCATAAGTATGGTTGAACATCGTGAATCTGTATCAGAGTATGATTCAGAGCGACTTTCATCTGAAGTGGAATCCTATCAGGAGTGGTTGGACATGAGGACTCAGGAAGTTTACGATATCGCTCTCAAAGCCAAGGCAAAGGGCCTTGACTTCAGTACTGAAATTGAAATTCCGAGAGCGGC
>DALF01000070.1 GCA_002499345.1 Euryarchaeota archaeon UBA170
GAGACTGAGTGGCGCCCCGACCGGGATTTGAACCCGGGTCGCAGCCTCGACAGGGCTGCATGATAGGCCACTACACCATCGGGGCTTGGAACCCTACGACATGGGTTCTCTTTTTCAACCTTTGAGAGGGTATTGTTCATCACCCTCCTGCATCTTCGATGTGTATGGAGGGTCCGAAACTGGTCATCGACGTCATTGATAATGGTGGTCAGTGGACTCATAGAGAGTGGAGAATGCTCAGGTATCTAGGGGTAGATACCAAGATTTTACCAAATAAGACACCTCTCTCAGAGTTACGGAAGGTCGACGGACTAATCCTATCAGGAGGCGCGGCCCGAGTAGGAATCACCGGGGAGCTAGGTAACTGTGCAGAATATCTTTCCTTGGATGTCCCAATTCTCGGAATTTGTGCTGGTCATCAGTTTATGGCCGGTCATTATGGGGGGAAGTCAGGCGAAGCGCCCAAACCCGAGTTCGGCGCGGCTACAATCTCCTTAATCGGAGATGGAGGTATCATATTCACCGGCACTCCATCCGCTCAAACCGTGTGGGAGAGTCATAATGATGAGGTTATCGAGGTTCCCAGTGGATTCTCTGTCACTGCCAGAAGCGACTCTTGTGAGGTTCAGGCAATGGAGAACTCTGATGGAGATAGATTCGGGCTCCAGTTCCACCCAGAAGTGAACGACTCCGAGTACGGACGAGTCATGTTCCAGAACTTTGTTGAAGTCTGTGAAAGGGCTAGAAGAAGCGTTTGAGGCATAGGACAGATTGAAGAAGGACCGTAAAGTCGCCGGCTCGATGGCGAGCGAGACAGAGAACATAGTGAACCACAAGTGCCGAAAGTGCAATCGTACGGATAGGAGGGCCTGGAACCCATCCGAGCCACCCAAGTGCAATCACTGCGAATCATCCATGGATCCATTGGAAATTAGATACAAGTGCCTCAGATGTGGGCATCTAACTTGGATAGAAGCAGGCTCCACAGGCAAGTCATGCCACAAGTGCGGGTACAGAGTATTCGCCAAGCCCAGAAGCCAAGGTAGGCCACACAAGACTTTGAGGGCCATTTAGGATTCAAACCTCTCAGGATGTGCTTTTTGAGCTAGCTTAGCGCTTACTTCAAGACCCTGCTCTCGCACCACTAACTATGCCCAGCTGGTTGGAGTCATCTTCACCGAAGACTTTCGATGATCTGGCCGTACCAAAAAGAATCAGAGTCGCACTCTCCTCCTCATCGGCAACTGCCGACCCTCCACATCTTCTTCTGACTGGACCCCCGGGTGTGGGAAAAACAGCCGCATGGAAGCTAGTTGCCCGACAGATTCTGGGTCCCGGCTGGAAAGCAACAACCCACGTCTTGCAATGCAGAGATCTTGCTCGTCAGTCAGGCGCAATGGCAAAATTTGAGAATTTTCTAAGACCGGGCGGCTCAACAGATACTCTGGCCGGTAGAACAAGTCTCGAGGCATTCGACAGAGGGATGGCAGCACGATCCGAAGGGGACAAGGCTCCTGCGGGCTTTGAGACCAAACTCGAAGCAGGCAGTATCCCTGTGAGTAGATTGATTGTCCTAGAAGACGCGGATCATCTAGGTTCAATCAGGCAGGCCTACCTTCGTAGAATGATGGAGAAGGTGGGAAACGCATCTAGATTCATTCTAGTAGCCAGAGCACCTTCTCGAATCATTGATGCCCTGAGATCAAGAAGTAGGATGATTAGGATTCCAGCTACAGAGAGGGAACAAATTGTACAAACCCTAGCTTCCATAGCAGAAATATCCAACTCAAACGCCACGCAGGAAGTTATGGAGGATGTTGCCTACATATGCGATGGAAACCTGAGAAAAGCCATATTCACCTTAGAAATGCTAGATTCTAGGAATCTTGGGGCGGATAGATCGGCTGTTCATAAATTGGTACAGGCGACAACCCTTCAGGCGGGAAGGTATCTGATCGAGCTCGCTCTCAGAGGCAGAGTCGTTGAGTGGAAGTGGGAAAATAAGGGAGGGAGGAGGAAGAGGACCCTAGTGGGGGCATTAGCGGAGATAGACCGCCTGATGAATGAACACGGATTAGATGCCGATGATGTTGTACAACAACTGCACGGGGTATTGGTAGGTAGAAGGTTGTCTATATCGGGCCCCCTGAGAGACAATCTCCTGGATGCTCTTGCTGAATGCGATACCAGCCTCAAGAGCTCTATGCATGCTCGCGTACCATTGGAGAGATTCTTGCATCGCACAGCTGAAGCTGGAGAGCTTCACGGCCTAGCTTTCACCTAATCGAGCAAGCCCTCCGAGTGGCGGGCGCGGCAGGATTCGAACCCGCGGTCCCTGGCTTAGGAGGCCAGTGCATTATCCAGGCTATGCTACACGCCCGTCTCCCGCAAAGCCTATCCCTCAAGAAGTCTAGCGACAAAAATCCCTTCTTTGGACGTCTATCATCCGATGCCATGAAGCACCATGAGCTCTACGCTTGCACATGGAAGGCCCTCTATCTCCCCTGCCCACTCCATATGGAGAGGAGAGCGGCTTCGGAGCGAAGAACGAGCGTGCACTATCGAGGATGATAGCTAGGAGAGACGCTGGAAGGAGGTTTTGGACATGGCTCTCATCAATCCGTACCACCTCTGAGATTAGATTGACATTGCCAGCAATAGCAACCGTGTCATGTGCAGTTCTTCTTGTGGGCTGGGAGTATTCTTCAATTGAGGTTGGTATCGGTCTATTCACTGTAATTTCAATACTTTATATCCCCACTAACATGGCCTCATGGTTTTCTTCCATGGTTGCGAGAGACAGGCTGTCACTCAATGTGGAGGGACATAAGTCCAAAGGATCCTATCCTGGTTCGGAGAGGATAATCAGCACACTGAGGGACAGGGTAATCAGAGAGAGGCTAAGGCTAGCATCAGCTATCCTAGGAGCGGCCTCTCTGTACGTAGTCCTCAGACTAAACCCAGGTACTGTGCTCGCACCATCTTTGATGGCATCTGGGGTATTCTTCGGAACAGTGTGTATTCTAAACTCACTAAAGCTAGAGGGAAGTATGCCTATGAGGTCCAACGACTTCACACTCCTTTCTCTTCACGCCCCCACTCTTCACGATAGTATATTGAAATCAGTCCTAACAGACTCACTGAAGGCTCATTTGGATCCAGAGACTAGTGACTTGTGGGATGAATGGATGGACTCCTTGGAATTTAGTGTAAGAACAGGCCAAACCCCTCGCACAGCAGTAGAGCATGTCTTACAGTCCATCCACTGGGAACAGAGAGGGATTATCGACAGGAACAGACTTGTATCGGAGGTTAAATCCGTCTTCAAAATCGCAGCTACAGACTCTCTTTTTGACAGCTCCAACAAGTTTAATTCTTCATCACTGAGAAAGCTCCTAGCCCATACACGAGCATGGGAACCAGGCCTGTTCAGAGTTATAGACAGACTTCATGACTCCGTTGCAGGGCTACAAGGAGAAGGCTTCGAAAAATGGAGGCTAGACCTAGATCTTCCACCAAGATGCTCTGAAGGGCAGGGAGAGTTGTTCGTCATGCTTCACAATCATACGGGCCAGATGAAAACAGTGGAGCTTGACATAATTGTAGCAAAGGGAGAACCAGCATATCAGAGCATTAGATTAAGCGCCCAAACAACTCCCCATCCTAGCAAAAATTCGGATGATAAGGTAGACAAAATCAGCAAACTAGTGACAATGCTGGAGAGAGCTGTGGTTTTATGGATAGGAATAGCTTGGCCTGACTCAGAATCTGGTCCTCACCCAGTACAAGTCACACTGAAGGGAGAGTCGGGAGAAACGCTGTCTTCCATGGTGGTCCAGACCTCTCTAACTACGGGAGTGAACCCAGAGAGTGCCGCAGTTCGAATGACTGAGGCGGCTGAGGCAGTTAGGAGAATAGCAATTCCATTGAGTGATAGGCAGAATTAGCCTGTGACAAAGGAGCGTCATGTTCATCATACCTCCCCCATTGGCAAGTACCGATAGTGATGGAGTCTTGGGACGTCTTAGTACTCGGAGAGGGCCCGGCCGCCCTAAGGGCCGCGATAGCTGCATCTGATGCCGGAGCAAGGCCTCTATTGGTCTCCGGCTCCTCTGTCGGTGCCGCTTCTGGATTTCCTCCTATTTCTGGATTCTCCGCCTCATTGAATGAAACGTCTCCTTCTTCACACATACAAGACACCATTTCAGCAGGGGGGGACAGTACCGACAAGGAGGCGGCCACTCGTATATGCTCATTAGCAGTAGAGGCGTTATCCGAGCTAGAGAGATGGGGGCTAGTCCTGAGAAGATCCCAAGACAATCTTCCATATCTTGCAGATATATTCGGTCATACATTCCCAAGAGTAGCTGGTTGTGGAGATAGTACCATCAGAGAGGTAACCAGGATCCTTGAAGAGCAGACAATGAAGAGGGCAATCAATAGAAAGTCTGACTTACTTCCTGTAGCACTAGTTATGGATAACAATCAAGCCCGAGGGATTGTTGCTTTGGATATCGAATCAGGAGATCTGATTCCAATACAAGCGAAGACCATTATCGTTGCATCTCAGGGATATCATGGGATATGGAACTCTCCGTCTCAAGGTCATGGTAACGGACTTGCTATATCCAATTCTGCTGGTATCTCTCTCAGAGGTATGGCAAACGTCCCAATGTACGCCTTGACAATTTCTGGGATGGGCATGGTCTTACCAATGGACATCCTTGGATCAGGAGGCAGAATTAGGAAAGAAACCGGAGAGGATGCGAGCCCTGTTGAGGTGATTGAAGGAGAGCCATGCGTTCTAGACATGCGTTCTATGGAGAGATCGGCAAATGGCTGGTTCGAGAATACCTCCTCAAAGGTACTAGACAGAGTCGGACTTGATATCAGGAACGAAGTCCTACCTATCTCGCCTAGAATAGTGTCTACGACAGGGGGTATTCCAGTTGATGATAATTGTAGGGCGACCTTTGACTCTGGAAAGATGTGGTACACAGGACTCTATGCCGCAGGCCGTTCTGCATACACTGGAATGCACGGCCTTTCTCCATTACCCGGGAATCTAATCATGGAAGAGGTAGTAACTGGAGCAGTGGCTGGAAAGCATGCAGGGAAATGGTCAATGGCCACCCAATTCGGGGGTCATAAAATGATTGAAGTGGCACTTTCTGAATCACAGAAGAAAATTGATCAGATGTTCTCCACTGAAGGCAGTCCAGTAGGGCACGTAGCAAAAGCCCTCTCGTCAGCAATGAGGATAGTGGATGGAAGCGGCGATCAATCATCCATGGCAATAGCACAAGCTAGTATCAACGAGATCACAAGCCTTGGTATTAGGGTAACAGATCCATCAAGACGAATGAATACAGAGCTAGTCACAGCTCTTCACGTAGAGGGATTGCTGTCCCTAGCAATGTTGATATCCTCTAATGAGGAAGAAGAATGAGTGAAGAAAAATCTATTTTCACTAGAATTATCGAGGGAGAGATACCCTCCTTCAAGATATTTGAGAATGAGTATGTATACTCATTTCTGGATATTAATCCGGCAAGCCCTGGACATGTTCTTGTAATTCCCAAGGAACCAGCACCATACTTGCACGACCTCTCCCCAGAATCTTCCTCAGAACTGGGCAAGGTACTGCCTAGAATATGCAAGTCTGTAATTGAAATTACCGGAGCAACTAGTTACAATATAATACAAAACAACGGCTCTGAAGCTGGACAGACCGTTTTTCATGTCCATTTCCATATTATTCCCAAATATCCTGAAACAACTCATAGCTTTACATGGAAAACAATGAAATTAGACAATAAAGTGGCTCTAGAGCTAGCTCAAAAGATATCCGATAACATAGAATAGAATCGGTGCTTTCTCAACTGAGACCTTGTCTGAGGATACCGTGAGTAACGCGAAAGAGGCGCCGGATATCGATCCAGTACTATCCAGCGGAGCACTAAAAATTAATCCAAAAAAACTCAATAAAGTACCTTGGGATCATACTGGAGAGCATCCAGGAAGTAAACTGGCGTGGTCAGTGATAAAATCACTGGCTAAACTTTCGAAGTACTATCTTTTCAGATCAGTAGAAGAGGAGTCTCCTGTCGACTGTGATGGAGGGAGGATTTATGCTTCAATACATATCAACGGCTTGGTAGACCCTCTCTCCATAATCCTCTCTCAGGAAAAGAGACCAATAACGATGGGAAGGCACGACTTAGCAACAATGCCCTTCATTGGTTGGCTAACCAGAAGAATGGGAAACCAACCAGTTATCAGGAGAGCCGAACAGAGATCAGGTGTTTCAGACCAAGACTTCGCCAAGGAGATCAACCACAGAACCTTACTCACAATGTCCCATTGTATCTCTGGGGGTCATGGGGCGGTCGTGATGCCCGAAGGCAAGTCACATCAAGACTCCAAGCTACACAAACTCAGAACAGGCGCGATGAGATTTGCCATAAACGCCTCAACAATAGCCTCCTCGAAGGAATTACCAAGTCCAGTCATCCAACCAGTAGGCCTACATTTCAGATGCCACCACTGGTTCAGGACAGATTTATTTGTTGAATATCCAGAACCTATCCAGATTCCCACAGTTAACTCTGATAATTATTCCCAGAGCCTCAATGAAGGAACTTGGATGGAACCTCCAGAGGATATGGTAAGGGAGCTGAGGGACGAGTTACAAGATAGATTATCCGAAGTCACCCCCGAGGCTCCGAACTGGGAGACTTACAGAGCTTGGCGTCTGTTAGCACATATTAGGTCAAGAAAGGATAACACCCCCCTCAAGTCATTCTCACAAGAAGTGATAGCTACGAGGAATATACGTGAAATTATGGTAGATAGCGAAGACTCAGAACTAATTGAAGATGCAAAGAAAGCATCAACTATCTTACATTCCCGAGACCTAGATGCAAGGTCCTTATCGAAAGATAATTCACTGAACAAAAACTCAGAAATATTGAGGGGATTCTTAGGATTGATATTGATGATGCTGGCATCTCCTATCTCTATACCGTCCACTGGAATACAAACCACTCTTGCTTGGTACTTAGGTAACAACTCTGACGAAGGAATAGACGCAAGAACAACACATCATATGTTCGCTGTTTTCTTCTCGCCTGTAACTTTCTGGCCACTGTTTGCTTTGCTTTTGTCTTATTACTCACTAGAAGGAATGACTGTAGAAACCACACTATCTTCAATGATTCTCGGAGGACTGATAATTATGGTAGCAATCCAACTTTCAAACACGTTGATGCTAACAGGATATGATTTTTGGACAGACTACACTGCCTCTCGAAGGAGGATTAAGCTAGCAAAAACAGAGGAAGGAACTGAATTCATAGAACTTATTCAGAACATCGTACCTAAACTAGTGGCTCTCAAATAGGACATGCTCTTCCCTTGTACGTGAATAAGAGAGAGGCCGCCGATTCTGTGAGGAAATGGCTACTCAGCGAGAAGCTAGAAGCTAGAGATGTCGAAGACCAGCAGGCGCTTCTTCACATGCACGTCAAGTACCCACCAAGTAAGAGGGGACATCTGTTTAATGTGGTAATACCGAAGAACAGGGATCTTGTATTGGTGTACTCTGTAACTAGAGTCGATGAGGGCCAGCAAGATTTGATGAAGGAATTCTCCACAGAATCCCCCAATGAGTGGAAGAAGTGGCTTCATGATACCAGGTTGGATTTGACTAGAGCAGACTTAGATTGGGTCCTCCACGTAGGGGATAAGGTACAGGACACACCAGGCCCACTACAGGCATTCAACCTCTCAAGGCCGACTTGGTTAGATGGACTTACTCAGAATGGATTCATGCACACGATGAGGAGAGTTTGGTTGACCAAGCTCTCTCTGATTCATAGGATTAAGTTTCAATTTGGTACTGGTTCAGGAAAGCCGGGCCCAGTCGACGACTGGAACAAGAAGAAGGGTCAGAAACCATCGAGGAAATCAGCAGCCCCCCTCAAACAGCCACGAGAGGTCGACACCGATGAAACTGGTGGTTTTGGCAGAGATTTCGATCCAGCAGACTGGGCATAATTCTTTTATCGTACCAGATATAGACTGACCGCAATCCGTGTAGGTTAAGTATGAAATATTTCTAAAAGTGCTGTAGCTAATCACTGGGTGATCACAAATGAGCAGGTCGGAGAAGAGAAGTAGCGTTGCAATGGTTCTGTTGATGGTAGTCAGTTTGTTCGCTGGCCTCGGAGTTCCAAATGCCTCTGCTAGTGAGGTAGTAATGACGGATGCCATAGAAGTAACCCCAGACGGTGCATTCAGTGACAGAATGGTTTCAATCGATGCCGACTCCCAGGGAAACACTCACTTTATCTGGAGCAGAAATACACAACATCTCTACTACAAGATGCTCGATGCTAGGGGCGAAGTACTAATTGATGATACAAAGATATCCGATGCTGGAGCCCATAGAGCATGGCATCCGGATATCAGAGTTGACAATAAGGACATGGTACATGTTACCTGGACTGATAAAGCTGGACAGTGGACGATAATGTATACTCTCTTAGATCCTTCTTTGGATGATCAGAACGGTGATGAGACAACAGATTCAGCCATTACCATAGTCAATGATTTCGAAGTTTCTTCACATCCTCAGAACAGGGACTGGCCGGCCATTGACACCGACTCTGATAATGATCCGCACATAGTCTGGCAGGATTCATACGAACCGCTCGATAAATTCTACCAACAGCCACAGATTTACTATGCAATGCTCGATGCTGATGTGACCTCTAGAACCGTTGAGTTCGCAGTGGGAGAGACCCTACTTACTCCAATTATCGGACACAAAGGTCACCCAGATATAGCAATCGATCTGGATGATTTCGTACAGGTCGTATGGGACGATACCAGAGGGGGCAAGGTAGAGATGGTTATTCCAATCGATACCTCTGGCTCTATGCTAGCAGAGTGGGCAGATATGTGCGTTGTGTTCTATGGGGGAAATTTCGTCAGTGGGTCATATTTCCAAGGTCTAAAACCTCTTCTGGTTAGGGCTAACATGACAGTTTACGAGACACTCTATGGAATCGGAGGGCACACTAGCGTCTCAGCAGCAACATCTGGTAACTGCGCCACGGCATTTGCAACAGGAGGAAGCGGCTCCCAAGGGCCAAGAAACACGGCTCTAGGACTAGTTCCCGGTGATGACAGTGGAGGTATCAGAAAGCTCAATGGAGTGATAATGAACGGCGGTGCACTAACCATAAACTATGACGGAGGAGGTGTTGGATCAGAGTCATGGGGGCCCTCAAGCACTTGGGCCTGCCTATCGTGGAAAGATTCCCAAGGAAACGTACCCGGAAATCCTCCAACACAACTTGATCACAAGTGGAACCCGAATGCCACAAAAATAGTAATTCCGGTCTCAGATGAACCACCATATGACGGTACTTCTTGGGACTCTCAAGATACCAACACTATCCTAGAGGCTCACGACGCATGTGTGAATGCGGGAGTGATCCCCACTCCTCTATGGGCTCAGTCCAATGAAGACGTTGGCTCTTCAATGAAAGACTTAGCACAATGTCCAAATGGCATTGTGAGCTCCTCCTCATCCAGAAACTGCCCAGGTACATCAGTTAGGCTAACTAACGCTGGTGGGCAGATGTACAGCTTCCCAACAGGAGCCTCAAGCGCCTCAGAGCTACAACTAATGGTAGAGGCCTTGGTCTACTTAGCCACTAATAACTCAAGAGAGATTTTCATGACAGTTCTAGATCCAAAATCGCTGTTAGATAGTCCTCATCCAGGTTGGCAAAAGGGAGATTCTGGGACCGTTGTAGATTCTCAAGCAGATACCTATACAGAAGATTTGGGGCCCTCAGTGGACTCTGTGGGATACGGCCACTTGGTAGTAGTAAATGACACTAGAATCACGTTAAATGATGCCTTCAGCCTTCATCCCTCAATCGCTGTAGACACGTCTGGTAACACTCATGTTGCATGGATGGATGGTAGAGCATATGGATTTGAAATAGATGTTAATTATGAGGTATATTATACCAGATTAAGACTTCAGGGAGTCGGAGAGTGGGATGGAGTATCGGAAGGACTCCCTTCGTTCGGCATCAAGCAAATTACTGACTCTGCAATATCTACTGTAGAGGGACTGGGAGGAGTCGACTCAAACCGACCTTATGGGGCCAACTCTCACATGCCTGCAATTCTGACAGACGACTTCGACAATGTCCACCTGTCCTGGTTGGATAATAGCAACGCTAGCCAGAAGGAGACTGTAATGTATGCCAGACTCAACCATACTCACAATTCACATCCAGATGGTTTCCCTTTGAACTCTCTTGCAACATCAGTTCTTGATGAGTGGGAGGTGATCCCAGTGACTTCGTGGTCATCCAATAAGCTCGGACCAAACTCACCGGCATCCCCAGATCTTGGCCAAGCGCCTGCTTTCGCTAACGACCTAGGTAGTGGTGCACATATTTCTTGGTCTGATGATCACAAGTGTTCAGATGAAAACAACGGAGGAAAATTCACTATTTGCTACGTTCACATTCTAACAGGCCTAGTTGATATCGCTCTGGGTGAAACAGAAACATACTATCACACCATCCAGCCTAGTGGGCAAACCACGTTCAATATGACGATATCCAACCCAACTCCTGGGCCACCAGATTTGGTTTCTGATACTTTCTACGTGTCAATGGAAGGAGTACCTAACAACTGGAGCTCAACACTGTTCTTCGCGACAAACCACACCCCGATATTCCCCTCCACGCCTATCTTCCTAGAGGGGGGAGATTCTGAGCCTATTTACATGAGAATTAGATCACCGACTATATATCAAGCTGATGAAGATGAACTCGCAACAATTGTACTTTCAGCCTTATCTGAGAAGGATCCAGCAATCAGAGATGAGCAAATCACACTAGTCCTAATGGATGTGGTGCACGGAATTCAATTAGATACTAGTCATTACCAAGCAGACGTTGAACAAGGTCAAAACGCTGTTTTCTCAATATCTATAACGAATACTGGGAATGTATACGATACATTTGCATTCTATGATCCGACTACTCTCGAGGGACAGACCGAATGGGCCCTTCCCTTTGGATGGGGTATTTCATTCCCAACTACACTTTCTCTTGACCCAAGCCAATCAGTCACTAGGAATCTGCAGGTGAGCGTTCCGACCTCTCAGGAGCCAGGAACCTTTGTCATTTATCTCAAAGGATGGTCAACCGGGGAACCAGTCCTCTCTGTAGATAGAGGAACGTTTGATATTCTGGAACTCTGGGTAAACGTATCAGTTAGGACTACAGGAAATATTGTCTTCCAACTCGGAGAAACAACCCAAAATGTTCTTCCTGGAGAATGCTCATCATTCGATGTCGGCGTTACTAAGCATTTTACTCCCGGCCATCTGATTTTCAGTACTCCCGGCGGTCCCGATGAAAGGCCCTCTGAGATTTCTGAGAATACATGGCGGTATGATAACTGGGTCGTCGATCTTGACTTCACCACTGCCCCCGGAGGAAATGGAATTCCTGACAATGCACCAAGATATTGGTCTCAGATAGGAATTCCACAGACAGTCACTGCTCTAATGTGTGCGCCATACAACGCTACTGCCGGGCTTGGTAGCTCCGTCTCATTCCGTGCATATCTCGAAGGCGCCCCCCAAGTTAGTGACAACGTCGTCCTACTAACAAACGTCATTCAGGTATACGATTTAGAGGCCTCTGTTCCCGATACAATACTGTCCCTGCATCCAGGACAGGAATTTGAGATGCCTACTACCATAGATAACATCGGTAATGGCCCTGATAGATATGATATGGCCATCCAATCAATAACGGATTCTGAAGGCTATACTCACGTATGGGACATTGACATTCCCAGAGTCTTGTTCGATGAATTAGATAGAGACCAATCTCAGGAAATTCCAATCATCATCAGCGTACCCGAGAAGACTCTTGCAGGACAGTATACCATTGTTCTGGAGGTAATGAGCGAAGAGGAATATGAAGGTACTAAGCTAAGGGATCTGATCACCCTACAAGTGGAAATAATAGAATTCCATGACATGAGAATAGAACTCGACCCCGCGGTCGAAAGCAAAATCAAGACCACTGCCCCAGGGCGAACAGTCAGATTCGTAATGAACGTCACTAACTTTGGTAACGTACCTGATGCCCCTACTCTGCACAATCACACCATTGATGCCGCAGGAGAGTGGGATCTCCAGCCCGGAATGAACCAACTCGACAAGTGGCAAATAAGATTCGCCTTGTTAGAAGGATTTGACACAGAGTTCCCAATAGAGAAGAACTGTATGGAACTCACGATGGATGATCCTATTCCAGTCAATGAGTGTTATGTGGATGCCGTTACCAACTCACTTACCCTCCCAGAGATGCAAGCCTACACGACTCTGAACATCGTTGCAATAGTCGATATTCACCCAGAAGCTACTCTGGCAGATAGGGAAATCGGAATTAAGGTAATGTCGAATTTCGGTTCTAGCGAAGCAGACGGAGATCACGATGAAACCCCCAGTTGGGAAGACTCCTGTACATTGGATTCAAATGGTGATGGATTACCTGACAATTATTCGCCTAACTGTGATACTAATGAGCAAATAGTGGAACTCAGACTCAGAGCTCCAGACTTAGAGATATACTCCGTCTCGGTCGATGAAAAGAGAGGTTCCGTTGGAGATATGTTGTCAGTCAACGTCCAAGTGAGGAATATTGGAAACGCACACGCAACAGACGTCAATATCGTTCTCTGCTCCGGACAGAGTGAATCTGATATCAAGAAGAATGGATGCAGGGAAGAGAATATTGCATACAGGCAGACCATTGAAGCAATCATGCCCTCGGAAGATCCCGACCCCCCGATCATAACCCTTCTGTATATGGTAGAGGCCGGCAGTCATGACATTGTAGTAGTATTAGACCCAGATAATCTTGTAGTCGAGACCGATGAAGATAACAACATACAGGCGGTCAGTGGAAAGATGGGATCCGATCTTGGGATTCTCGATGTTGGTGTGGAGGCCATAGTACAATATTCAGTTCCTGCAATCATACTCGGAGCAACTTTCGCCCTCTTCGGTGTGGTAGGGGTTGTCATGTATGGTAGAAGAATGGAGGCCTTGCAGAGGTTCCAAGAGAAGAGCAGCCTACTGGCTAACCTTTCAGACGACGATATGACATTCTGATTACTTGGCCATCCACCAGGGAAGGGGCGTGTTATCAGTCGCGGCCACGAACTTGCCTTGATTCACTGCAAGGTCTCTGAGAAGGCGCTCCCTAAGAGTGCTCATCATTTCTTCAGCATCATTTGATCGCATTCTCATGCTCTGGGCGAAGACATCTAAGTCCAATGGCCTTCTTGGCTGTATCATTAAGGCGTGTGCTAATTGACGTTCCTCATAGCTATTCAAACCCTCATTCAGACTTGGTGACACCTTACTCATCACATGCTGATGAAGAGCAATTACCGCATCACGCCTTTCATCTATTCTCTCCAGGCACTCATCTAGCTCCGATAGTACTTGCATCCCTTCAACCAGGGGAATACTCCTTCTGGTCCCTAGTTGTGAGACTAAACCATCAAGCTCCTCAGGGAGTCTAGCAGAAAGCCTCAGAGGACCCCCTCTTGGCATCTTTCTATGCTCTGCTCTGAAAAGGTCCGGACCAAGATCTAATCTCAATGAGAACGACTGATTGACTGTGTAGACCTTTCTCGGGGGCCCACCCTTTTCAGAAGGAATTTTCTCCGACTCAACAAATCCTCCAGCTTCGAGAACCTTCAGGTGCTTCATCACGGCTTGCTGACTGACATCTAACATCTCTGATAGTTGAAGAGGATAATGTGGCTCCTTAACGAGGAATTTGAGTATATCCCTTCTGGTAGAATTCTCCAATATACTCATGGCACGCTCAAAATCCACCATTCCTAGCCAACCCGTAGTTGTCTAATCGGTCCTCTTCTAAAAACCCAACTTGAGCATAGTATAATATCAGAGCAATAGATGTAGTATCATGGGAGCGGCCAAGACAGTAATGAAGACCCTAACAGTGGTAGTTGGAATTCTAATGATCTTAGCATCATTTGGAGCGTTAGCAGTAGCCAATGAGATTGACAGCAGAGTATCAGAAGACTGTGAGGATGCTGTGGGCTCAATCGGAGAGGCCATTGGACTAGATGAAGAACAATGTCAGGATGCTAGAGATATGAGAGACAACCTAAGAGCAGCCTTCTTGCCATTGGGGATTATTGGGGCCCTTCTGGTTGTAATTCCTATTCTCTCAAATTTCAGGAATAAGAGTGGGGGTTGACAATGTTGAGAGCATCATCCGTTGTCCCAATTTTCCCAGTTTACCCCTTCCTCTTGATTTCCTGATTCTACACCCTTTCCCAAATCTGTTTTTTCTTGCATACCAGTGAAGGGTCCGGGCACCAGCTCTTCTGTGAGTTCCATGTCCTGTTCCTTGTGTAACGCTTTGTAAATATCATCAGTAGTCATTAGAGGAGCCTGTATATTTACTGCAGCAGGGGCACTATTCCTCCTCCATCCGATCAGAGCAAGAATTAGACCAATAATTCCGAAAGGACCCCCTATACAACATCCTGTGACCATCACTAGTAGTGTGACTGGACTATTTTCTAGTATCATAGTTTGAGCTTTTATATCATCTACCAACCACAAATCCCCCTCTTCAGCATCATTATAGAGAACATATGTGCCACTCTCCTCTGGAACAAATACCCTTACAGTTCTAAACTGAGGGGAATCACTCTCTAATTGTCTGTCTACATGTAGGAATCCAGGTTCTATCCATTCACAATCATCCGAGTCAAGAATCAGTCGGACATCGGGCATTGGCGAATCACCTTCTACAATCCTCATAACAAGATACTCCCTCTGACCTACAATAGAAGTAGATGAGAGATTGACACTGATACTATCACCAGGTGCCACAACAGCCACATTAAACTGTTCAGGATCAAGGTACTTCTCACTCTCCTCGGATACCGAGCTCCATGCTACAGTGGCCGTCAGCAGAAGAAAGAAAGAAATCACTGAGATGGTCTTGGCCCATCCCATCACATCCCGGCCCATACAGTAGCCAGGGGCTGCACGCTTTCAGTATTAGTCATCAGTATCCAAGCCCAATGCCATCTAGCTTCTCTGGGAGGTAAGTATCAGTAACGAAGTCAAGTCCATACTTGGCCAACGACTGTTGCTCGGCCTTCTTGCCCATTTCCTGCATGAGCTTAATCTGTTCCTGCCACCAACCTGTATTGAATCTGGGGTCACTCAACTCAGCTTCTAATGCACCGGTGTCTTGTTTTGACAGATCATCACTTGGGAGGTCATATGCGAGTATGTCGTCAGCTGTTATCCCCAGGTATGTAGCCTCTTTAGTCGCCAGATATTCGGATATATGCGCAGTCTTAATCGCTCCATAAGCTATACTGGCGAATATTCTGAATGACCATGGGTCACAGTCAGTAAATACGACTATTGGCTTCTTCCACTCATCACTAATTCTTCTCATAATCCTTCTTGTAGATCTAGCAGGTTGTCCCTTCAGGTGAATAAGTGCACATCTTGCCTCCTCATCAAAACCATTCTCGATCAGCCTATCAAACATCCCACCAGTTTCGATTGCCATCACAAAGTCAATGTCCTCATCAACCAGCTTGAGTTTCTCTTCTTCAACATTGTAAGGTACTCCATATCCAGAGTCACCTACGTCATCCCTGCAGTTTATTGTCATCCACTCTCCTCTTCTGTTCCTCTCTTCAACAGTAATATTGCCAATGATTCTCGCACCATCTTCCTCAGGCCTTAGTTTGAAATCCTCTCTCAGACACTTTGTTACTATCTCTAGATCCTCAGCCAGATTATTACTTTCATTTTGTGAGCCAAATTTACCATTTCCCCAGCCCTCAGAGATGTAGTACATTTCTCTTAGCGTGGAAGACTTCCCTGAATCAATCATTTCTTCTATGAATTCTGTGATATGGAGAGTCCTCAACAGTTGTCTGGCAGAGCCCAACTTGGTTGCATCTCTAACGGTCTTACTTTTCCCATACTTGAAGACACCAAGCCTATTATCAAAAGAAATATTGCTTTTTGACCTGACAGGTAGAGTCATTCTGGGCGGCTCGCCCCTCTGCATTCTGTTATGCATCTCAGCCGCTACTTGGTGTAATGAGTCTACTACCTGTTCTCTGCTCTTTCTAGTCGATTCACTCATTGTTCATCACCCTCCATACCGAACCAGTCTGTATCAGCAGAAGGAGCCATATCTGCAATCATAGGGTCTCTAGGCTCATCTACATCGACATCGGAAAAGACCTGAGATCCCATATCGGCTCTTACAGGAGTCCCTTCCTTAGCTCTAACCTCCTCAACTGCGGCTTCCAAGGCCTCAGTCTTGCGTTGCTCTTCTAGTAACGCCTCATCCATCTTAGTTGCTCCGATAATCTCACCATTCCCTCTGAAGAAGATATCCGCCTCGTTCCAATCTCCCTTTGATAGACCAGATATGCCAAACTCCAGGACAGTAGAAGTCCCTGGATCTAAAGTATCCAACCTCCAAGCCCATAGCCCCCTTGCTTCCTTTCTTCCTCCCTTTGGGTTATACTCCATCGAGGTCCCATTGCTTTCTGGCCATTTGGCCAATATCGTATACGCCCTAGCTCTGGCAGTGTAGTTGTGTATGGTTATCGAACACATCGAAAGCCGCCTTTCTTTATCCCATGAGAGTACTTCTTCTAAAAAGACAGCATTCATAATCTGCGTTATTACAGGTGCTAAATCAGGCTCTTCCCTACCAAGTAATTCTGACGACTTCTTAGAAATTTCAGGGAGTATAATATTTACAAGCTCGAACTTTTCCTTGGCCTTCTTTCTCTGAGAGTCCTTCTTGAGATGATTTTTGAGGCCCCTGCCCACCTCCAGCATTGCTTTCCTAATCTCCTCAAATACTTCTTCATTGTACGAGACCGCCTCTTTTGCTTCACTAGTGAATTGAACATTGGTTGAGGCTAGGTGTATAAGAATAGCAGCGGGTCCCTTTGGAATTCCAGCTCCGCCCGGCTGTTCCAAACCATAATTTTTCCAATTTACTGCTTCGAGGGATTTGGTCAGAAGACATCCTCCCTGTTGGTACATCAGGGGGACTCTGTTGGCAAATCTCAGAATTTCTATGGGCCCATCAGAAGTAAGATCTCCTCCGAAAACTAAGCCAACTTCAATTTGGAAAGGATTACCCTGGCTTACCGAAGGACTCCTCGTCACAGTAGACGCGAAGCGAGAATCTATAGCCTTTGATAGCCCCTTTTTAATTAGCAAGTCTTCGATTGGAGAGAGGCAGTCCATGGGAGGCTTGAGTAACTTAACAGTCTGAAAAGCCGTAATCATTGTCTTCGCCTCTTCTGCTTTGATCCTCTTGGGGGTTCTCCCCTCCTCTACTTCTGCCATTGCCAATATTTCCTTAGCCGCCCTTGGACTAACTCCAGAGAAATTATGCTTTAGGAAAGAAGTCATCTTCCTGTCATTTGCCTCTCTTAGCATTCTCTGCAATGTGCCAAGCTGTATTCCATGAGGGTGTGGCTTGATTTCCTCGACTACCCTGGGTAGTTTGTTACTGGTCCTAACCCAGTCGCCCTCTTCAATCACAGAGCCCTCTCTATCTAATACAACCAGCGATATTGAAGCATGGGGATTGACAATGGAGGTCATTCTGAGATATTGAAATACAGATTTTTTGCCTCTCTGATACTTCGCCTTCATTTGTGTTCTTATCCTTAGGCCATGGGAAACCTCATCTCCAGTTCTTTCATCTATCCATATGTCTCGCTTCTCACCAGATTTAATCGCCTTATTCTTCTTGGTATCCACTCCAAGATCGACATAAACCGCCGAAGAATCGCTTCTTATCTTCGAGACTACATGAGTCTTTGAACCCGTAGTTAGTTGGCTGTACATGACAACCCCAGTTATCCCTATGCCTTGTTGTCCCCTTGTCTGTCTTATGGCATGAAACCTCGAGCCGAGAAGAAATTTTCCGAACACGTTCTCGATTGCATCCCTTGGTATTCCCGGACCGTTGTCCTGTGTGATTAACTCCAGCTCATCCCCCTTTGTTCTCCTTATTTCTACTCGGATATCTGGTAGAATTCGTGCTTCTTCGCATGCATCAAGAGAGTTATCAACTGATTCTTTAACAGCAGTAATCACAGCTCTTGGTAAAGTATCGAAACCAAGGAAATGCTTATTCTTCTCGAAGAACTCACTTATTGATATCTGCTTCTGCTTGCTTGAAATTTCCTCTGCTTCGTTCATGCGAATCCCTCCACCAGGTCCTCCCATTACCTAATGTAACGGGGCCTGCTTATGGTTGCACGAACCCGCACACTGATACCTATTGAATGATACTGATTACACACTCACCAAAACCACTTTTCTAAACATGAAGCGAATCTCCAATCAAAGCTTGATTACAACATATTATATGTGTTGAAAGAAATTTGATACAGTCTTTGATAACATGAACTACAATCGAGCCGCTATGAATAACAGAGTTACTATGATGACAATGCTAGTGATTGCCAGCTTGATGGTATCGCCCATAGTCGTCGCGGACAACACTGAGGACATACCAACGAACGCCCAGAATACCGGAGTGCACGATTCCCTAGTAGCGGCCTTGTCGCATGCAGGACTCGTTTCAGCATTGCAGGCTGACGGACCTTTCACTGTCTTCGCACCGACTGACGATGCATTTGCCGCCGCAGGAATCGATCTCACTACATTCGACACTGATGAGGAGAATGCAACACTGAGTGCTATATTGCTGTATCACGTCGTGAGCGACTCAGTCGCCGCCTCAGATGTCGTTGATGGGATGTCTGCCGACACACTCAATGGCGATGCCCTGTCGTTCAGCGTAACCGATGGTACAGTAATGGTAAACGATGCAACAGTCACAACCGCAGATGTGATGGCTTCGAATGGAATCATCCACGTGATCGACAAGGTTCTCATGCCACCAGCTGATTTGGTAGACATTCCAACAGTAGCCCAGGGCACTGGAATCCACACCGCTCTAGTTGCAGCTGTAGTTCAAGCAGAGCTATTGACGACACTGCAGGGCGAAGGACCATTCACGGTCTTCGCTCCAACAGATGACGCATTCACAGCAGCCGGGATAGACCTAGCCGCACTCGACACCGATGAGGGCAAGGCAACACTGACTGACATCTTGCTCTACCACGTAGTCGCAGGGGCAGTACCATCATCCGCAGTCACTAACGGCATGTCCGCTCAGGCTGTCAACGGAGATGACCTATCATTCACAGTCGGTGAAGGAGTAATGGTAAACGATGCAAACGTCGTACTAGCCGACGTACTAGCATCCAACGGCATCATCCACGTGATCGACAAGGTTCTCATGCCACCAGCGGAAGTAACCGAAGCCGATGGAGAAATCTGCTACAACATGGCAACGCACACAATTGCCGCTGGGGCTTCGTTTGCTGAGTGCATGGCATATGCCTACTACGAGGACTTTGAGATGAATGGACAGACATTCACTGGTTGCTACAACACTGTCACTCACACATTGACCATGTTAAGCCAGGCAGAGTGTGAGGCATACATGTGGACTCCTGCTGTTGATATTGCAATGACAGCTGGCGCTACCACTATCCATAACTCTCTAGTCGCCGCTCTAGCACAAGCAGAGCTAGTTGCGACACTGCAGGGCGAAGGACCATTCACAGTCTTCGCTCCAACAGATGACGCGTTTGCAGCGGCAGGAATAGATCTTGCAGCGCTTGATAACGATGAGGGCAAGGCACTTCTAGCAGATATTCTGCTATACCATGTGGTATCCGGAGAAGTCCCTTCCTCAGCAGTCATTGATGGGTTGGTAGCTACCGCAGTCAATGGAGACGACCTTTCGTTCACAGTAGCTGACGGAGTCATGGTTAACGACGCAAATGTTGTGCTAGCAGACGTACCTGCATCGAATGGAGTCATTCATGTCATAGACAAGGTTCTCATGCCGCCAACAGACGAACCAGTACTTCCTGAGGGATGTGACTATGTTATCGGAATAGATGAGTCAGGATATGCATATGACACAACCGACTTGTCCGTTGACGTAGGCCAGACTGTATGTTGGATATGGGAAGATGAGTCAATGGCCCACAACGTAGCTCAGATTGAGAATGAGGGAGATACTAGTAGAATGCTCGGCGGAATGTACAGCGGTATGGCTATGGTCTCCTTGGATTACAGAGTTACATTCGATGAGGATCAGACTTTCTTGTACATCTGCGAGCCACATGCCACCATGGACATGGTCGGCAAGGTTGTCGTAGGAACAGGAGTCATGGAAGAGGTCGACGAACCAGATAACGATTCTGAAACCGACAGCGTTCCAGGATTCACTGCTGGACTATCAGGGATTGCACTTGCCGCCGCCGTCATCATGTACGGTGGTAGAAAGTCAGAACTGTAGACGTAAAAAGCCCTTCACTGGGAGAAAACATCCGGCTTCCATGCCGTGATTCTCCCAGTGAAGGCACTAGTCATCACTGTCAATGGACTAGCAAGATACAATTTACCAGGCCCGGATCTTCCTTGGAAATTTCTGTTAATCGCAGAAACCGTAACTTGTTCAGAATCCTCACTAACGCCCGGGCCGGCTCCGATACATGCTCCACAACCAGGATCAATGAGATGTATTCCCACCTCTTGAAATATCTTCGTCCAACCCTTCTGTTCAGAGAGCTCCTTGACAGACTTAGATCCGAATTGGATATAGCATTCTACATCTTCTGCAACCCTAAGGCCTGCTTCCAGAGCCGCTTCACAGACCATAGCATAGAATGAGAAATCATCATCCTTACCTGCTGTACAGGACCCAGCATATGCTATATCTATTCGAACATCTCCAAGCTCATCGATATACGCTCCATTGGTTGGATCCGAAGGAATACCATCGTCTGGATTTCCAGGATGGGCAACCATTGGTCTGATTTCCTGGAGGTTTATCTCGTGAGTCCCCCCATCATAGTGAGCCCCTTCATCAGGTAGAACGAATGAACTCCTTATCTGCTCTTCAGTAAGATCATGACGTCTGCCCAATAACCACTCCACAGTTCTTTCATCAGCCTCACAAATCCCAGTCTTGGCACTACATTCCGTAGCCATATTGCAAAGAGTAGCCCGCTCATCCATAGAGAGACTTGCCAAACCTGGTCCTCCGAATTCCATACTTCTATCCAAGGTCTCTGAGTTTGCTGCGTATTTCCAAAGAATATGTAGGATGATATCCTTAGCCGTACAACCGGGATGTAGCTCACCAACTAATTTGAATCTGATACTCTCTGGTACGCTGACGAATGAAAATTGGTTGTAAACCAGATTTGCATACTCCGTTGAACCAACTCCATAGGATAGTGCATTTGATGCCCCTCCCATGCATGTGTGTGAGTCCGTCGCTTGGATGAAGTCTCCAACATCTATGAACTCCTCCCTCGCAACCTGATGACATATCCCCGGGCTTATTCCCCCCACTGCCGAATAATCTCTGACCCCGGT
>DALF01000039.1 GCA_002499345.1 Euryarchaeota archaeon UBA170
TGCCGAATAATCTCTGACCCCGGTATGTTTCTGGAAATCCACCTGCATATCCCTCAGTGTCTGTATTTTCGACTCGAATCTACTAAATCTGGCAACTCCTGTTGCATAGAGTAAGTGATCCTCAAAAACAGCGAATTTATTCGGATTAGGTAGCGAATACCCGTCTCCATATTCCTCTGAAAGGAAAGTATGTACTTGCGCGGTGGTGAATTCGTGAGAGTAACCGCCATCCACCTGAGCTAGAACAGCGTCTCCCGGTTTTACGAATTTAGGTCCATCTGTATCCCCTAGTAACTTAGATGCAATCATTTTCTCAATCATATTCATAGGTCGAGGACCACATATATTCTCTGGAAGTATTATTTCACCGGATTTTAGCCTCTTTGCGAAGGGAAGGATTCCACCACTTTCTAATATCAGTTTACTTATTGGATCATATCCACTTGTGAATTCGGATAGAGGAATACTCTCCCCGTTCTGTAATCTCTCAAGTATCGAGTGGTCTCCCATCAATTGCCCAAGATTCAGATTATTTCTCTCATGAATCGGTGCGAACGACTCAGCAATAACAATTCTGATTCCTGACCACCGCTCGCATTGGGGAGCAGTCTCCCTGCTGGATCCAGTTCCCTTTCTGTGCCCCGATACAATCACCTCGAAACCCCCGTCTTTCAATGCTCTAGGCTCGAATACCCTCTGTCCGCCGTGTAGGAGTCCGGCATATGCGTTTTCAGCAATCTCGGACGGCTCATGATCAAAGCAGACCCATGCAGGAGTCATCACATCTGTGTTTATGTCATCTAGGAGATCTTCAACCTCTAAATCGGACATCTTTAGGTCGATTCCTTCATACAACTGCTTCCTAATCAGTTCTAAGTCCTTGGTCAGGAACAACACTCTTTTCCCAGGAGTGAGGCTTATATTTCTCGGAGGCCACTGCTCACTCAATCAACCACTCCCAAATCCTCCAAGAGTCTGTTCTATTTCACGGTTCTCGATAGAGAGCAATATCATATGCCTCTAATCGCTCCCTAGAGTAACAATTTAAAAATGTTAAATTTAAATAACATGCGCTTTCGGGAGTTTATACCTTTCCCAAGGATGGAGACTAAAAAATGGCTGACTATCTAGTTGAAGACACTGTGAAATGCAATGAATGTGGAAGTAGAAATCTGCTCAGAGATGAGACCCGTGGAGAGGTCTGTTGTGAGGATTGTGGAGTGGTTCTCGAAGACAAAGTAATCGATCAAGGGGCCGAATGGAGAGTTTTCAGCCCAGAACAAGGAGATCAGAGAGCACGTACTGGGGCCCCAATGACTGTTATGTTGCATGACAAGGGACTTTCAACTGATATAGATTGGCAGAACAAGGACTACTCGGGTAAGTCAATCTCCAGTAGATACAGAAGCCAGTTCTATAGAATGAGGAAGTGGCAGAAGAGGTCAAGAGTCAGTAACGCTACTGAGCGAAACCTCGCTATGGCACTAGCTGAGCTAGACAGAATGGCTAGCAGACTAGATCTTCCCAAGTCCATCAGAGAGGCCGCCGCTGTAAATTACAAGAAAGCGGTCGAAGCAAGATTAATCCGAGGACGTTCCATTGAGGGAGTAGCGGCCGCGAGCCTTTACGCAGCATGCAGACAATGCAAAAATCCACGAACTCTAGATGAAATCGGCGAGGCCAGCCGAACTGGTAGAAAGGAGATTGGTAGGACATACAGGTTCATGGTCAGAGAGCTGAAGATGAAAATCCCGCCGACCAAGCCGGAGGATTATATTCCACGTTTCTGCTCTGGTTTAGATTTGGATGCTGAAGTTCAAGCTAAGGCGTACGAACTAATCAGTGCCGCTCAGGAGAAAGAGCTCACCAGTGGTAGAGGCCCAACAGGAATCGCGGCGTCGATAATCTATATCGCAAGTGTCTTATGTGGCAAGAGGAGAACTCAGAGGGAGGTTGCGGAAGTCGCCGGAGTAACAGAGGTCACAATTAGAAACCGCTACAAGGAACTTATTCAGAATCTGAATATCGAGCTTGAGATATGAGGCCATATGTCAAGAAGAGTGGCCAAAGCCCTCGTATGGGAGGGCTGTGAGGCATTAATCAGAGAGATTACGAGGATTTCATTCTTAGCTACTTCACTCCCTAACCCTCCACTTGAACTTCCAGACTTCCCTGCAATACACCCAGAAAGCTCTGACAAATTAGTCAATCAAGCCGTTGGAATTTATCTGGCAGATAGAGCCGGATTTAATCATAGGCTATCTTCTATCGTAGAGGAGAAACTGCCTGATTATGTAAAGAGAAATATAAATCCCGATAAACTACAAGAAATATGGATATCTGAAAATTTAGAGAGTATTTCTGAGAAAGTAGTTTTCAGAATGTCATCAGATTGGCTTTCGTCTGCATTAGATGAAAGCTCTCCAGATACAGATAGATGGTATCTTGGAATATCCCTCCTGATTGGCTTGTCATTGAAGGGCTCTAATGTGGCTAGACATGAAGGATTCCATTTATTGACCTCCATAGCAATGGCCAAATCACCTGGTTCTTGGGCCTCTAGCTCAACCGGCCCGCATCACCTCGCTTGGAACCCTGCTGATGAATTCCAATCTGATGATACACCGCATCCTTCAGGTATTTTAGCAGCCTCGATAATACTGGATACTCTATCTGAAAATAACATTTCTAAGACTCACATACTGCCTTATTGGCTAGAATCACTAACGACATCAAGGCAACTAAGCAGGCGTCTTGAAGTTCCTCAGAGATTAATGATTTTACTAGGTGATGAAGAATATCACAACTCCAAGATAGTGGTGAAGAGCGCAATCCAGCTCATGTCTGAATTTCCAGAAGAATCTCATGAAATACTCAGAACGTCCTCTAAACATCACGATCATGAGACTCGCAGAGAGTTAGCATCATCACTCCAAAGAATATCTTCAGATGACTCACAACTAGCATTGAAGCTTATGGAACAACTCCTGGAAGATGACGACTCGGATACTAGAGTTCTATCGACCACATTCCTTTCATCTCTAGTCAGATATGATATCCTCACATTTACTGCAAAGGCCTCCGAAGTACTACAGAAAGGAGATGAGAGGATGTCTCAGAGAATCATAGACTCAGCAATGAGAGAATATCTATCTATTACTCCCTTGGATGAAGAAAGCCTGATTCCATACGCATGGATTTCATCCGGTGAATCCTCAAAATCTAGACTGGTTGGTTTGATAATGCAACAGCGTGAGGTAACAGAACAAGGATTCTCTGACTCATGTAGAAGAATCTTCGAATCGAGTAGCCAATCATACTATGATCTCAAGGAAAGGATACTTCGAAGGGATCCTTCAATGGAGAAACACATGCCCCTCTATGAAGACTAGGAACAACCAGTAGTCGAACCGCAATCATTGCATTTTAGACAAGTTCCGTTTCTGACCATCTTGCTACTTCCACAATCATCACATATATCGCCCGTGAATCCAGCCTCTCTGGCTAACCGGTATGCTCGCGCCTCACTGCTCTCAGTAGACGGAATAGAATCTAGAGTCAGTTGTACTTCACGACTTTCTCCACGTATCCTCATCACGCCTTCATCTGTAATCTCTGGCCTGGTTATAGTGAAGGGGTCCAAGTCCTCAGCTCCAACGTGTGCCAGGTCATCCCTTCCTGCATATTCAATTGCGAGCTCTCTGAATATCCAATCTACTAGACTGGAAGCCATCTTCACTCTTCCACTGCCTCCTTCTACCATTCCACTTGGCTCGAACTTCTGGAACGTGAATACCTTGACGAAAGCCTCCAAGGGAACTCCATGCTGAAGGCCAATCGAAACCGCTATTGCGAATTGGTTGAGCATAGCTCTCCATGCCGCACCCTCCTTCGAAGTTACCAAGATAATTTCTCCAAGTCGCCCATCTGGATATTCTCCAGTAATCAACCGAACACTGTGCCCACCAATCCTGGCCTTCACATTGTCTCCCTTCTTCTTATCCGGCAGTGCACGTCGTGTAGCGATGTAATCCACAAACGATCTCGCGACCGGAGTGGCCACTTCTTGGGGAATAGGAAGAGCTTCTACAACCTGCTGTACCATTGCAGATACGGACTCGTCCTCGTCTTCTTCTTCTAGAGAGGTTGTATCGACCAACTGATTCATTAGAGGCTGAGACAGTTTTGAGCAGTCTCGATATACAGCGCAAGCCTTGATCATCGTCTCATGACTCAAGTCGTATGCGGCTCTGATATCCTCTACGGTAGAATCAGAGGGCATATTGATAGTTTTTGAGATAGCTCCGGAGATGAATGGCTGAGAAGCCGCCATCATCAGTACATGAGCCTTCCAGTCGATAGCCCTCTCGCCATACTTCCCACAGGGGGTAGCACAGTCGAAGACAGGGAGATGCTCATCCTTTAAACCGGGGGAGCCCTCTATTGAACCTCTTCCGAAAACATGGTCGTTCGCCTCGTCAACCTCTGCCGCAGTGAATCCTAGGTGATCAAGTACATCGAACCAAGGATCGTCGCATTGCTCCTGAGTCATACTAAGAGCTTCCTTGCAGAAATCAGTTCCTAATATCGAGGGAGCGAAAGCACCCCTGATGCCAAACACGTCCGCCATGCTAGAATTGATTTTAGAGATCACTTCTTTGGTAAATCCAAGCTCATCCAATCTACTTGAGGTTAGTTTGGGGCATCCTGAGAGATTCATTGTTCCCATGATGTATTGCATTATGCCGTTAATCTTGGGTTTTGAATATCCCAGTCTCTTCAAGGCCGCTGGCACTCCATTGTTGATTATTCTCATCGAACCGCCCCCGGCTAGGGTCTTGTACTGTATCAATGAGAATTGAGGCTCCACCCCGGTCGTATCCGCACCCATAACCAAGCCGATTGTTCCAGTAGGTGCGATCACAGTGGTCTGGGCGTTCCTGTATCCGTTGTTTTCTCCTTCCCTCAGTGCTCTGTCCCAGGCATCTCTAGCGGCTTCTAGAAGATCCTTAGGGCACTTTTTCGAATTAATTCCCATAGGCGTAACCGTTAGCCCTTCATACTCTTCGGATGCAGCATCATAAGCCGCTCTCTTGTGATTCCTGATTACTCTGAGCATACTTTCTGAATTTCTATCATAATCAGGGAAAGGGCCCATAAAAGAAGCCATCTCTGCACTGGTGGCATAAGACTCGCCGCACATTATTGATGTCAAGGCTCCGCATATTGCATATCCTCGTTCGTCATCATATGGAATGCCCATGTGCATCAGCAACGAGCCTATGTTGCAGTATCCAAGTCCAAGGGTCCGGTAATCATACGAACCTCTGGCAATTTTTTCAGATGGGAACTGAGCCATCAGAACGCTCACCTCTAGAGTTGCGGTCCACAGCCTTACACTGTGCTTGAAGTCTTCAATCTGGAATTTATGCGTGTCCAAGTCATAGTACTTCAGTAGATTGATACTAGCTAGATTGCAAGCGGTATCATCCAGGAACATGTACTCTGAGCAGGGATTAGAACCATTGATCCTCCCTGCTTCGGGACAAGTATGCCATTCGTTAATGGTGGTGTCAAATTGAACACCAGGATCAGCACAGGCCCAAGCAGTGTACGCAATTTTATCCCAGAGCTCTCCGGCGTCTAGTGTCTTACATGCTTCAGGACTCCTGCCTTCTTTGGCCGCTTTATCTAACTCCGTCCTCCAGTGAAGGTCCCAATTTTTTCCATCCTTGACAGCGTCCATGAATGAGTTGGGTACTCTAACGGAGTTGTTACTGTTCTGGCCCGAGACAGTCACGTAGGCCTCTCCCTGCCAGTCAGTATCGAATACTTCGAAGTCAACACCCTTCCAACCCTGCTTCGCAAGGTCGACAATTCGCTGGATGTGAGGTTGAGGCACACAGTCTTTGATGGCCTTGACCATGGCTCTCTTCAGTCCAGGGTTTTTATCCTGCTCAAATCTACCGTCGTCACTATCTGATTCCCAAATAGCATCCATCAAAGAATTAGCATTCCTCTGAAGTATATTGCTACCAATGACTAGAGCAGAGACCTTTTCCTCTTCACTACTTTTCCAATCGATATACTCTTCGATATCGGGGTGGTCGAGATCTAGGGTGACCATCTTAGCTGCCCTTCTAGTGGTCCCTCCCGATTTGATAGCTCCAGCGGCCCTATCTCCGATTTTCAGGAATGATAGGAGACCAGAAGAGCTGCCACCGCCAGACAAAGGCTCCCCAGCTCCTCTTATCTTGGAAAAGTTAGAACCCGTACCTGAGCCATATTTGAACAGAAGAGCCTCACGATTCCATAGTCCCATTATGGAGTCTTCTCCCCCTACTAAAGAATCTCCAACAGACTGTATGAAGCAGGCATGAGGCTGTGGGTGCTCGTAGGCGTTTACAGAGTACTCCAGCTCGCCTGTTACCGGATCGATGTAGGTGTGCCCCTGAGCAGGCCCCTCAATTCCATATGCCCAATACAATCCTGTATTGAACCACTGAGGACTGTTTGGAGCTGATCTCTGACTAGCCACCAAGAAGCACATCTCATCGAAGTACGAACGAGCATCAGCTTCACTAGCAAAATAGCCATGCTTCCAACCCCAGTACGTCCAAGTTCCAGCGAGCCTCCTGAATACTTCCTTCCCGTCTCTCTCTCCTGTAAATCTCTCTCCTGCTTCCAATAAATCTAGCTTCTCATGATCAGGCTCGCTTCTCTGTAGCCAAACTGGGACTCCATCTTCAGGTACCTTCCTTAGTTGAGTGGGCACTCCGGCCTTCCTCAGATATTTCTGTGCCAACACTTTGCCAGGTACTCCAGAGTAGCCAGAAGGTAAACTCACGCCGGTTATGGAGTCTGCCATCGAGCCATCAGGATTCCTGATCTCTGCATCCATCTCAATCCAATCAAACATCTCGAAAGGGTCCTCGCCAGCTGATGTAAAGCGTCGTTCGATTACCATGCCTTTCTCAGCATTCTTCTCATTTTTCGAACTCTTTACTTTCTGTTGCATCTTATCACCACTCCCGTTCTCCAACACCCTGCATACACATCCCGCGGCGCAAGGGATTCAGTCTTCTGGATGGGGGGTGTTTAATGATTGGTATATCCAACCATCCAGAATATGTAGAATCGGTATTTTACAGAGTATGGAAAACCAGTGAAATTGATATTTCTATTCCCCCATTTCCAAAGTCCAAGTTAGAGCTGTTCCAGAGCGTGTAATCATTATGCCGACACTGCAGTATCTATCATGACTACTCTGGATGAGTCTTCTAACTAGTTTCTCAGGAACGTCCCCCTTCACTATGTAGTTCATATTGATAGAGGTAAAAACCCGGGGACTCTCCTCAGATCTAACTGAGTCTATCTCTACCGTTGCATACTCAACTTTGTCTGACCTATCTTTTAGTCCGTCTATGACGTCTATCAAAGAGCAAGCCGCATGTGAATGAAGAACCATCTCCATCGGACTGGGGGCAGACTCTCCATATATTCCGAATACCTTGCCTTTAGAGGTCGTACCAACGTATCCATCTTCCTCTGTCCATCGCACTTCCCCGTTCATGACCCTCACTCAGGGTCATCCCCCTTCAAGGGTTGGCTTCATGAATGTCCATATGGTCGGAGATACGAGAAATATGACACAGGACTCTACAATAACACTCTCTGAAGGGCACTTGCTAGTTCCTGAAAACCCAGTAATTCACTATATCGAAGGAGATGGGATAGGAATAGATATCACTCCTGTAATGATTAAGGTTGTGGATGAAGCAGTCTCCAAGGCTTATGGGGGATCTAGGGAGATACAATGGTCTGAGGTACTAGCAGGTCAGAAGGCCTTCGATAAGACCGGTGAATGGCTACCAGAGAAGACTCTCGAGGCAATGAGAAGTGGACTGATATCTATCAAGGGCCCTCTTACCACCCCTGTAGGAGGTGGAATTAGAAGCCTCAATGTCGCACTACGTCAGAAGTTAGATCTCTTCGCTTGCGTCAGGCCAGTCAGATGGTTCGATGGCACACCAAGCCCAGTCAGAGACCCAGGAGCTGTGGATATGATAATATTCAGAGAGAACAGTGAAGACGTATATGCCGGAATAGAGTGGGAGGCAGGTAGTGCTGAGGTTCAGAAGGTAATCAGCTTCCTTCAGAATGAGATGGGAGTGGATAAGATTAGATTTCCAGAAACATCGGGCATAGGAATCAAGCCTATCAGCTCAGAGGGGACTAGCAGGATAGTACGTGCCGCCATAAGATATGCTATTGAAAATGACAAGGACTCAGTAACTCTCGTTCACAAGGGGAACATCATGAAGTTCACAGAGGGTGGTTTCAGGGACTGGGGGTATCAGCTTGCACGTGATGAGTTTGGTGCAGAGCTCCTTGATGGAGGCCCGTGGTGCTCTCTCGAGAATCCAAATACTGGTAGGACAATTACAATCAAAGATGTCATCGCAGATGCGATGCTACAACAGGTTCTTACAAGACCCAAGGAGTACGGAGTTCTCGCTACAATGAACCTCAATGGCGACTACATCTCTGATGCTTTGGCCGCACAGGTCGGAGGAATTGGAATAGCTCCTGGTGCGAACATAAACTACGATACAGGAATTGCAATTTTTGAGGCAACTCATGGTACTGCGCCCAAGTACACAGGTCAGGATAAGGTAAATCCTGGAAGCCTAATTCTGTCTGCAGAGATGATGCTTAGACACATGGGTTGGGAAGAAGCTGCAAATCTGATTGTCAAAGGCATGGAGGGGGCCATTTCTGCAGGAACCGTAACCTACGACTTCGAGAGACTCATGGAGGGCGCAACACTTCTGTCCTGCTCTGGTTTTGGAGATGCACTCATATCTCATATGTGAGACGGTACAATGAGAGTGATGAGTGAGAAAGAGATAGCAGAACTTAGAGATAGAATCCACTCTATGGCTAGATCTGCAGAGGCCAAAAGCGATCCGCTTGCTTGGTTCGAGGACCTCTATGAGTCATCAGAGGGCAATGTCTCAATGATTCCATGGTCAAGGGGTGATCCACATCAATTCCTAGTCGAATGGACAGAATCCAATAATCCGAAAGGAAAGGCCCTGGTAGTCGGTTCTGGTCTTGGCGAGGATGCCGCTTATCTGGCAAAGCTAGGCTGGGATGTAACAGCCTTTGACATATCTCCAACAGCGATCGAGTGGTCATCTAGAATCCACGATGGACTCAATATTCAATGGAGAGTCGAGAATCTGCTAGATCTTCCCCAAGATTGGACAGGCCAATGGGATCTGGTAGTCGAGGTCCATATTCTTCAAGCAATACCAGAGGAAGTCAGATACCCCGCCTCAGAAAAACTCGCACCCCTTTTAGCACTGGATGGAACGCTAATCTCCATAGGACTCTTCAACTCCTCTGGTGAGCATTCAGAGGGCCCTCCATGGCCCCTTTCGGAGACCTTCATTCGTTCGATTGGCGAAGGCCTAAATCAAATAGCACTAGAAGTAAAAAAACGTCAAGAGGATGATACCGACCGTCTTAGATATATTTCTGTTTGGAAACGCTAGGTTTTAGATTTTATAGTTTAGTAAAACAAACTCGGTGTAGTAAAAATTACCTTCGGTTTTAATTATTCCACCCGCCTATGGATGATTATGCCCGCAGTTATAGCCGGATACGCCAGATCTCCCTTCACACCATCGAAGCGGGGCGCTCTAGCCAGAACAAGACCAGATGACATAGCCGCGACAGTCATAGACGGATTAATCGAAGAAACAGGTGTAGATCCCTCGTTAATTGAAGATCTAATCGTAGGTACGGCCTTCCCAGAAGCAGAGCAGGGTTTCAACGTAGCCAGGATGATAACTTTCTTGACGAATCTTCCCGATACAGTACCTGGAGTCACAATCAACCGATTCTGTGGATCATCAATGCAGGCCATACATGATGCCGTAGGCAGAATATCCATGGGAGCAGGAGACGCATTCATAGCAGGGGGAATTGAGTCTATGACCCGAATTCCAATGACTGGATATAATCCAATGCCCAATCCAAGGCTGGGCTCTGAATATCCAGAAGCATTCACCTCCATGGGAATTACAGCAGAGAATCTTGCTCAGAAATACGGTATCACCAGAGCGAGCCAAGAAGAGTTTGCCGTGAAGAGCCAATCCAAGGCATCTAAGGCGGCCGATAGTGGAGCATTATCCGGAGAGATTGTACCCATAGAAACAGATTCAGGTACTGTCTCTGAAGACGGATGTATAAGATCGGGTACAGACGCAACCACTCTTTCAGGACTCCGGCCCGCATTCCTCTCAGAAGGTACCGTGACAGCAGGCACATCATCCCCTCTCACAGACGGAGCCGCATTCGTTCTCGTGTGCTCCGAGGAATTCGCAGAGAAGAATGGTCTCAAGCCACTTGCTAGGATAGTAAGTACCGCGGTTACGGGATGCCCTCCCGAAATCATGGGTATAGGGCCCGTCGAAGCTACAAAGAAAGCCCTGTCTAGAGCAGGACTTTCAATCGAAGATCTAGGTATAATCGAGTTGAACGAGGCGTTTGCCGCACAGTCATTAGCTGTAATAGAGGAACTTGGACTGGATCTGGAAAAAGTCAACATAGAGGGAGGGGCGATAGCACTCGGTCACCCTCTGGGTGCTAGCGGGGCCAGAATAACAGGGAAAGCCGCACAGCTGATGAGTAAGAACAATGCAAAACACGCACTAGCTACAATGTGCGTTGGTGGCGGGCAAGGCATTGCCACCGTACTTGAAAAAATCTAGGTGGGAAGAATGTCAGGAACAATCCAGAAGGTTGCCGTCATAGGCAGTGGGGTCATGGGTGCCGGAATAGCCGCTCACTGTGCTAATGCTGGTTGTGAGGTACTTCTTCTTGACATTGTGCCAACCGGTAATCAAGATAGGAGCGCTCTAGCTCGAAACGCCATTCAGAAGATGCACAAATCAAACCCAGAGATGTTAATGCACAAGAGAAACTCTAGGAGAATAACACCTGGAAATGTAGAGGACGATCTTGAACAACTGAAGGACTTCGATTGGGTGGTGGAGGTGATTATTGAGAACCTAGATATCAAGAGGAACCTGTACGCAAAACTGTCAAAACACATAGGTCCAAACACTATTCTCTCATCAAACACCTCTACTCTTCCAAGATCAGAACTCATTGCTGAACTCTCTAGTGATGTCGCATCTAGATTTCTCATTACCCATTTCTTTAACCCTCCACGATACCTTCCCTTGTTGGAAGTAGTAACATCCTCAGAGGTTGATGAAGCGACCGTACAGAGATTCTGCGAATTCGCCGATTTGAAATTAGGAAAGAGGGTAACAATGTGTAATGATAGGCCCGGCTTCATAGGCAACAGACTCGGTATTTACTTCATTCAAAGGGCATTCAAAGCCACTCTTGACCATGGTCTTTCAGTAGAGCAAGCCGATGCCATGCTGGGCAGACCTATAGGACTGCCAAAGACAGCCGTTTTCGCTCTTATGGACCTGGTTGGTATTGACTTAATCCCACACGTTACTGAGAGCCTCCTTTCCCATCTTCCGGAAGATGACCCCTTCCATCTAATAGCCGGTACTGGCGAGGAGATAGTCCTATCAATGATCGACGAGGGATACACCGGGAGAAAAGGAAAAGGGGGATTCTACAGGCTAAATAGAGATGGAGGGAAGAAGGTCAAGGAGGCTAGGAATCTTACCACAGGGGAGTATCGAAAAGCCAATCGAAAGGCCGCCTTCCCATCCGCTAAGATGGGTAAGAGAGGAATATCTTCTTTGATTGACTGTGATGACGATGGTGCGAGATTCGTTTCAGAAGTTTTGCTAGACTCACTGTCCTATGCGGCCTATATCGTACCTGACGTCAGTGAGGATATTTACTCGATTGACGGTGCGATGAAAGTTGGCTATAACTGGAAGAAAGGACCGTTCGAGATGATGGACTCAATAGGGCCTTCATCTATGGTAGAAAGACTCCAAGCCATGGGCAGGGACGTCCCTAGCTTCCTCTCTCTGGCCGCTGAGAAAGGGTCATTCTACGGCCTAGAGGATGGTGAGATTACCAGACTTTCTCCAGATGGAGAAATGGTTGTGATAGAACGTTCAGAGGAGACCCTTAATGTCGCTGACTTGAGAAGAAGAGGCAAACCCCTCAAGAGAAACGGGTCAGCTAGTATCTGGGATACAGGAGACGGTGTTCTCCTGGTCGAGTATCATACCAAGATGAATGCAATGGATCCAATGAATATGGAGATGCTACTCAACGCAGTCGATTTAGCTGAATCTGGCGAGTATAAAGGAATAGTTATCGGAAATGATGCTACGAATTTTTGTGCGGGTGCTAACCTCGGTCTCGCACTCTTCGCTGCCAACCTAGCGGCATGGAAAGACCTTGAGGACTTCATTGGACTAGGTCAAGATACATATCAAACCCTGAAGTACTGCGAAGTTCCAGTTGTGGCCGCCTCCGCTGGTCTCTGTCTAGGCGGAGGCGCTGAGGTCCTGATGCATTGCGATGCAGTCCAAGCACATAGTGAGTCATATGTCGGCCTTGTAGAGGTTGGAGTCGGAATCATCCCAGCATGGGGAGGTTGCAAGGAACTCCTTGGCAGGCTGGTGGATTTCGGGCTCGTCACCAATGGCCCTATGGGTGCAGTAATGAAAGCCTTCGAAACTATTGGTACCGCACAAGTAGCCAAATCGGCCGAACAAGCCAGGTCAATGGGTTTCCTAGGGCCAAACGATGGAATAACCATGAACAGAGATAGGCTAATAGCAGATGCGAAAGGAAAGGTATTACAACTTTCTGAAAATTACTCTCCTCCAGAACCAAGGACATACGAGCTCCCCGGACCAACTGGAATGGCCGCACTGAACCTAGCACTAAACGATCTAGCCCTATCGGGCCAAGCCACTCCTCATGATGTAGTAGTGGCAACATCTCTGGCCAAGATTCTGACTGGAGGGGATACGGATATCACCACATCCATCGAGGAAGACGATATTCTCTCAATGGAGAAGGACGCCATAGCTAATCTGGGAAGAAACACAGATACTCTGGCCCGTATGCAACACATGCTTGAGACAGGGAAGCCATTGAGGAATTGAGGTGAGAAAATGGTAGAATACAATGCACCAATCAGAGACTATGACTTTCTATTCAATGAGATGTTCGATGCTATTCCGATAGCCCAAAGATTAGGCTATGACTTCGATTCCGACTTTTTTTCCATGCTCACAGAGGGATGGGCGGATCATACAAAGGAAGTCTGGCTTCCAATCAATCAGCTAGGAGATAGAGAGGGATTGAAATTCAATGATGGTAATATTTCCATGCCTACTGAATTCAAATCGGCCTACAAAAAAAGCAAGGAAGGGGGCTGGCTTTCCACCGCATGTAGACCAGAACATGGTGGAATGGGGGTTCCAGTATTCTTCCAAGCAGTAACGTGGGCTGAAATAGGAACTTCCACTAATATGGCAATGAGCGTTCTACCAGCTCTAACTCTGGGAGTTTATGACGTTCTAATAGAGCATGGAGAAAACAGTCTTGTCGACTATTTCGCAACACATCTAGCATCAGGAGATTGGTCTGGAACTATGTGCCTTACAGAGCCCCATGCAGGGACAGATCTAGGAATAATATCAACTAAGGCCATACCTCAAGACGACGGAACATACAGGGTCACAGGAACCAAGATCTTCATCACATATGGAGAGCACGATATGACTGAGAACATAGTCCATCTGGTCTTAGCCAAGACGCCAGACGCTCCAGAGGGGACCAAGGGAATCTCTATGTTCCTCGTCCCCAAGTTTCTCCCATCGGATTGGAAATCAGGGGACCTAGAAGGAATCTCTCATGACATATGTCCTGAACATAACGGTGTAACCTGCTCTGGTAGCGAGGAGAAGATGGGAATCCACGCATCTCCAACGTGCGTAATGAATTTCGATGATAGCGTCGGATGGAGGGTTGGTGAACTAAACACTGGAATGGCATTGATGTTCCAGATGATGAATCAGGAAAGACTTGCCACGGGCATGATGGGACTCGGACTAGCTGAGATAGCATATCAGAACTCATTAGCATGGGCCAAGGATAGGCGTCAAGGCAGGGACCTTAGGGGTCCTCAAGATCCAAACGAGGTCGCTGACAATATTCTGGTACATCCTGATGTTCGAAGAATGCTTCTTGAAGCTAAGGTAAACAACGAAGGATGTAGAGCATTGGCAGCTTGGACCGGTATCCTACTCGATCAAATGCACAGTGATGATCCTAAAGAAGCCGAATACGCAACATCACTAGTAGCTCTGTTTACTCCGATTGTCAAGGCCCATTTCACCGATGTTGCATGTGAGACAGCGAGTACGTGCATGCAAGTAATGGGGGGGGCCGGCTACTGTACTGAATATGGGGTCGAGCAATTTTACAGAGATGTTAGGATTTCTAAGATATGGGAAGGGACTAACGGAATACAAGCTCTCGACCTGGCAGGAAGAAAAATAACTCAGAATATGGGCAAGAATCTACGTCATCTGATGTGGCCTCTCACAGAATTTATTGAAGAAAACAAGGATATTCCAGAAATGTCCGAGTTCAACAAGCCATTACATCAAGGTGTTCGTGGCCTTCAACAATTAACTCTCTTGATGATAGCGGAAGGTCAGGCCAACCCTCACTTCTTGGCAGCAGGTGCGACAGATTACTGTCGATATTTTGGAAATATATTATTGGCGTACATGTGGGCAAAGATGGCAAAGATTTCCATTGAAAAGAGAGGTGATCCGTTCTACGATGCCAAACTAGCCAGTGCTCGATTTTTCTTCAAGAGAATATTCCCTGAGACCGTCAGTCTCGCGGCCAAGATTCAATCAGGACACAAATCAGTCATGGAATTCCCAATGGAGATGTTTTGATGGGGGAGAAGGCAGGACAGGCCCTCAAGATGAAATTTAAGAGAGCCTCAAAGAAGGTCTGGGCCCTAACCGAGAGGCCATCCAACGAACAGCTTCTCGAACTATACGCTCTTTACAAGCAGGCTACTGAAGGAGATTGTCAAGGGAAGGCCAGAGGAGGACTCAAAGAGAGGGCCAAGTGGAAGTCTTGGAATGCAATTACCGGAATTTCTCAAGTAGATGCTATGGAGAGATATTGCTCTATTGTAGATGAATTAGGCGGATAATGAGGTGATTGGGTTCCAATAGACGACATCAAACTGTCAAGGGAGTACAAGTCTCTCAAAGGAAGAGTCAGATTCAGATTTTTTACGGTGCTAACAATGCCGGCAGCTTGGTTTGCCGGTCTACGATTGGACAACATAGATGACCATGAATGCTCTACTTCTCTGCCAGGAGGATGGAGGACACAGAATCCATTCAAGACAATGTATTGGGCAGTCCAAGGAATGGGTGCAGAATTAGCTACTGGAGCTGTGCCCTTTGCAATATCTAGATCCATGTCCGAGAAGCTAAGAATGTTCGTCGTTGGAACCGAAGCAAAGTTTGTCAAGAGAGCCAAGGGGAGAATCAAATTCACATGCGACGAGATAATGAAGGCCCGCGATGCTATAGAGGAGAGCATGGAAACTGGAGAATCGATTGAGATTGATTTACATTCAGTAGGTAGAGATAATTCGGGTGAAGTAGTTTCAGAATGGATTTTCAGGTGGAACTTCCTCGTAATAGAAAGGTCGTGAGAAAATGGTCAGTACTAGGTTAACTAAAGATGCAGGAATCGAATATCCAATAATATGTGGAGCTATGTATCCATGCTCTAATCCTGAGCTAGTTGCCGCAGCCTCAGAAGGAGGGGGAATCGCCATAGTACAACCGGTTTCACTGACTATGGTTCATGGATATAACAAGCCAGATACTAAAGAGGGACTAAGGGCATCTATCCGTCATATTAGGACTATGACAAGCAATCCAATAGGATTTAACGCATTAATCGAGAAAGGTAGCGATAAGTATCTGCAGAGGATGTCTGAGTGGATCGATATAGCCTTGGATGAAGGCATAAGATTCTTCGTAACCTCCCTCGGTAAGCCAGATTGGGTCTGTGACAGGGTTCATGCCAAAGGCGGAGTGGTATACCACGATGTAACTAACAGAATCCACGCTAAGAAGGGTATTGATTGCGGAGTGGATGGACTGATTTGTGTTAATGACAGGGCAGGAGGTCATCTCGGAGACATGTCAATGGAAGAGATGTATGAAGACCTCTCGGATCTGGGTGTTCCACTTATCTGCGCTGGCGGAATTGGAAGCGAAAAGGAACTCATAGCGGCCATGAAGATGGGTTATGATGGAGTACAGATGGGTACAAGATTTATTGCTACTGATGAATGCACAACTCCCCAAGATTACAAAGACGCTATCGTCAATGCGAAAGAAGAAGATATCACATGGACAACAAAACTAACTGGCGTTCCGATTGCAGTAATTGAGACCAAAGGATCGAAGAAGCAGAGTAATTGGCTAATTAGGAGACTCCTAAAAAGTAGGCTCAAGCATCGAGTTAGAGTACTGATAACTGGGATTTCATTCTGGAGAATGAGATCATTAGCTCGAGGAAAGAAATCCTCAGCAAAGGATCTTTGGTCAGCTGGAAAGAGCGTCGAGACGGTTGATGGAATAGAATCCGCTACCGTAATTATGAGAAGACTGGGCCGATCATTGGAAACTAATCATGAATAATCAAGTCACTGAGTACGCCAGCTTGTTAAGTTGCTGAAGGCCCCCGACAACACCAAACCCAAACTCTTCTTCCAATGCTCTAGAAACTAGTTTGAAGTCGGAGTCCCTAGTAGCCACTACAACACTACCCACTCCCATCGGGAAAGAATCAGCAATTATGGCAGCGCTCTTCATGATATCACAATCTCCCTTCTCAGGATAGATTGCCTCTCCCTCGATCTCTGTTCTCGCAGGAATATCTTCCCTATGCTCTCTCTTATGCTGGTCTATTACTCTGAAGATTTCTCTGTGGTTGAACAGGAAGCCTTCTAGATCAATATCCTTGGAACCACCCTCCTCTTCACTCGATTCCCAATTATTAAAGATCGAGATGATAGAAGAAACCCTCTCTTGTAGAATTCTTTCAGTAATGGCCTTTATCCAAGAAGCTCTTTCGATATACACATTTTCGAATAATTTAAGAACAATATCTGGAGACTTTACGCGGTTCATGAATTCACCCATTGCGGCCTGAGGGATGTTCAGCAATATCCGTCCTTCCTTAGCAAGAGACCTCAGCTTCCAGTGAAACGCCCTCTGCATGGTCCAATCCAAACTCCCAAGACTGTCTGGTGAAATTTCCATGAGTAAATCATCCTTGAGCGCATCTATCAAGATATTTGTATCTACCAATATCAATGGCTTCAGTCCGAGGCTACCAAGAGTTTTCCTCTCTCTAACTGAAATTTTTCCAGACTGTCTTGTGAATAGATTCCTCTGAGTGTTCCGTAGTATTTTCTCTTCTCTCCCCTCGAACTCTCCTGACTTTAAAGCCCTCTCAAACATTCTAAGAGCCCGTATTGGACTTATTTCAGCTACCTGCTCAATCACAGTAACTATTGAGAAAGTATCTTTCACTCTCTCCCTCATTTCTGAATCAAATCTTCTTTCCAGATCTGATCTTCTGGATTGTGATGAATGACTCATCTTCATTATTGCCGCCATCACCCTCCCTTGGAATGGATCTATTGGTAGTCCATGCTCTACAGGATACATTTTGATTGATTCCAGAGATTCGATTATGGAGGCTCTATCTTCCTCTGTATCTCCGTCTCTTTGCTCATTGCTTACATGCTCGATAATCCTTGATGTGGCCCCTACCTGATTCTTTTCTTTATGATCTTTACAGACATTCAAGTACATTTTGAATCTATTAGTTACTGAAGCTGACAGTGTAGGATATGCGTCAATCAGTGCTACAGCCTCCTTCCATCCTCCTCCATGAGCAAATGAAATCAGAGACCATCTGAGGAAGATCGCAGATTTTTCAATATCTACCTCCATTAGCCTAGAAGCAGCATCTTTGTAGGCCCAGGCTGAACCCATTAAATCGCCGCTTCTCTCCAGAAGAGCCGCCTTGACTATCTGGCTTTCAGGACTATTGCTATCATTTTCCCTATACCATGAATCCAATGATTCAATCCCTACGGAGTGTTCGAAAACTAAGTCAGAAGCGAATCTAACGGTTCTCATAGAAACTCCGTCCACAGATATCACCGATTCAAGAGAGGAGACGGCTTGTTCCCTTCTCGAAGAATCTCCATTTTGAAGATCTACCGCGGCCCTATTCAGAATCAGAGAATTTATCACTGCTTCGAAAAGCCTTCTCTCCAATAAAGTCAAATCCGCCTCATTGACAGAATTAACTAATTTATCTATTCTTACTTCCTTTACTATTCCATCTCCTTCTGGACCTAGAGCCATTCTAACCTCTTTCAGGGTCTTCAATCCATCCGAGTCTAATTTATCATGAACGGCTCCAAGATTACTACTTATGCCATCAAGAAGAGAAATCAAACCCACACACACATCAGAAAGAACACTGTCCCTTTCCGCGTCTTCTATTGAGGCAAGAGCCACTCTTCTCGCATCCAATAATTTAGATGAAAGGCCAACAGAGTCATCGGCAGTGATTAGATGCCATGACAACATAACACGAAATGGATATGCCCTCTGTAACGATACCTCCTCGATTAATAGGTCCGTCAGCCCCTTTATTTCTGCGAACATAGTAAATGATGATATGATTTCATCCGTATACCTAATTTGATCAATATTGGATAGAATATTAGCTGCGGATGTCCTAACTAGAGAAGGAGAGTCGGGATGTGAAAGTGCCAATCTGAGACATTCCTCATCGAGATCATTAAGACCGGAAACTATCGACTCGAGGGAAATCCCCGTAGAATCTTCTGATATCATAGTCAAACATATCTTCAATCCTTTGAGGTCCTTCACTGGCTTTCCTTCGATATACTTCAAAGCGGATGTCAATTCACCGGATTCTACCAGTCCTTCCGATGCAATCCATGCCAATCGATTAGGAATTACCCCACTCACCGATTCGATAATAGATATCCCCTCCATTGCTAAATCTAGTGGCATTTCCTCAGGATAAAGATCCACCCGAAGCCAACCCTCCATCTTAATTGCAGAAGATAATTTGTCTTCGCCCACTTTTTCGACAGCTAGATTCCAGTCACAGTCTACGCCTTCTCTTAGAGAAACTAGAGTATTGAGTCCAGTAGAAACTTCTGCACAGTCCCCCTCGATCCCTTCTAATACATCTCTGGTCCTATCAGAACCCGCGGCCGCCAGTAATAACCCCTCGAGAAGTGCAGCATCTCCTTCCATACCTGTCAGTGAAGGAGCCATCCATTCCTCCCAAAGATTACGACGGGGATTTTTTCGTAGATCCTTCTCAATTTTCTGAATAGTTTTCAATTGTGATGCCGACAGTTTGAATGGAGCAACTAAGGTTAACCAACCTCTGAGCGCATCATTGTCCGAATAATCTATCTTTGAACCTTCTATCCATGGTCCCCTTTCTCCAAAGCTAGATTCAGGCTCCACAATAGGGAAGAGGCCCATTTCTGCTAGCAAGGGAGACTCTCTTGCGAGCCTCTCCCATACCGGATGAATTCCCCTCCTGCACTCTTGCCTAATAGAATCCATCTCCAAATCCCAAGAGGTTCTCCAATCGTCCTGAGGGAATCTATTTTTTTGAGCTATGAGCACAGCAAGTTTGTACCCACAGGAAAAACCACTAGAAAGCGCATCATCTGGAGAAGCGAGTTTATCCGAAGTGGTCGTAATCTTTCCACGGCCCCCCCTTCTCCCTATTCTACGAGATCTATTTTTTTTCTGAGAGTCATTAGTCCCCACCGCATCTAAAGCCTCCTTTCCAGCGGCAATCATTGCAAGTGCTTTCCAACTGGGGTCTTGTAGTAACGACCAAGAAGGGGCATTAGTAAGCTTCTTTTTTCGTGTTGCCTCATGGTCACCAGACCTACTGAGTATTTCCAAACAGTCCAGAAGGTACTCCTCCACAGCACAACCCTGACTCACGGCCTATGCGCTCTGTACATCAACACATCGCCTTGTCAATCAACGCGTCAGGAGAGGAAATAAGCAATCACACCTCGGCTAATACATGGATTTTATCAGGGTGGCAATTCTGATGGTCCACCCATTACTGGCTCTAGCTTTGATCTGGGCATTTATGAGACAGAGGTCATGGAGAAGGGAAAGACACGGATTAAGGGGAAATGAAAGGACTTTGGCCGTCAATACACATGAAAAATCAGGTAATAGAATAATGGCATATCTATTGATTGTAATCCTAGTGGCATTTACAGCTCAGATAGTCGATGCTATTCTTTTGGGCCAGACCAATGAAGAAGTCCTCAAACAACTGATCCCCAATCATTATCATGGCTGGGCAGGAATTCTGGCGCTTGTACTTATGACAACTCTCTGGTATTTGGGTAGAAAGACTAGTTCGTTGAGAAGAGAAGGACTGAATAGTGTAAAAACCAGAGATTTACATGGAAGAATGAGCGATGTCATGGCAATCTTAGTTATCATTCATGCATTCTTGGGATTCCTGTATCTATTACAGATTTTCTGACTATCTTTTACCAGGCTTCCAGAATTGAAGGGGAAGGGGACTCACTTCTTTCATTGCCCTGAAAGCTAGATGATCTGCTCGTTCATTCCACCTGTGCCCCTCGTGAGCTCTCACATGTTCTATTGAGATGTCAAAGGAAGATTCTACCTCCTCCCAAAGAGAACGAACTCTGACTGCCAGAGCTTTATTCGCCTTAGCCTTCCAGTTTCCAGACCCTATATTCATAGCGTATTCAGAGTCTCCTCTTACTACTATCTTGCCTGAAATATGATTCTTCAGAATCCAAATAAGTGAGTGAGCGAACGCGCTTAACTCAGCAGTATTATTTGATCCAACACTAGCTCCGATATATCCTTCTTCAAGTGGGCTAGTAACCACGATCCCACTCTTCTCGTTAACTATCTCTCCATGGCCCCTGCCTATGCCATTGTCTCCACTTACCACACAGAATCCCCAACCAGCAGGTGTCTCCGACGTCACATTTCTATTTTCGCCACACGAACCGTCGAAGTAGATGTAAGTGGCAGAGCTCCCCATCATTATTCCTCTATGAGCCCACGATATGTAGCCCCATCTAGCAAAGAAGAAAGCTCCGAAGCGTCAGAGACCGACATCTTACAAATCCAGCCTTTTCCGTAAGGATCCTCATTAATTAGCTCAGGAGCGTCCTCTAGATCCTCATTGATTTCTATTACTTCCCCGCTTATAGGGGCATAGATCTCACTGACAGACTTTACAGACTCTACACTGGCGAATGACTCCATTGAGCTTACCGTAATGCCCATTTCGGGTAGTTCTACCCAGACTACATCAGTAAGGGCGTTCTGAGCGTAGTCTGTAACCCCTATCACTACGGAACCTCCCTCGATCCTAATCCACTCATGCTCCTTCGTATATCTCAGCTCTTCAGGTACCTCGCTCACAGTCTCACCCTACCTTACGAGGGCGACCTGACAGTCAAGCTTTCGTTCGTAGCTACTCCTCTTCCAGGCGTCGTTCTAAGTGTACTTTCTCCAATTCAGCCCAGGCCCCTCCCATTTTTTCTACGCCTGCTTCTTCCTGCTCTAGTATCAATCTGGACATCATTTCCTCCTCTTGCTCTCTACTTACCCACCTGTCTAGAAAGAAATTCCCGTACTCTCTCCCTCCCGCGTTTCTAATCGCCAATAACAGCAATCCACTAATAGCCGCCAAAGCAGGGAAGGCCAGAGCCCTATTATCTGCGTTTGAAATATCTTCATCTAGAATGACTAGACTGCCATCTCCCATAGATATTGAAGTTAGGAAAACCATGGAAACGAGTATGCCAAGCAAGACTCTCCTAAGTCGGCTGGCGGGTGAATCCATGTCAATCAACAGGGGGTGTAGCGAATCAACTTCTCCATCTCAGTAGTCCTGCTGAATCAATTTCAGTATCTTATACGGAAGTAGCGCCCGGTTAACGGGCGTGACTTCCAGTATACGCCCATCATCCCTTCTCCTAACGTCCTGTAGTAGAGGATGGCGACTCTTTTTATGCAGTGTCAGTAGAGTCGGCATGTCATACTTCAAGGCCTCGCGAACAGCTGAAACAAAACCCTCACTTTCGACAGTAAATTTTCCAACCTCGTCGATGACTAGGTATTGGCAGTTACCAATTGCATTCAGAATTGCCGGGACCCCGACCCTATCAATCTCGCTTGGATCAATACCATACCCAAGTACCCTGTGACGTGAATCAATCTCCTTGTGCGCCATTACTCCCCTCTCCCCGGTTACAATGTCGACACAAGCGTATCCTACTCTCTCCCCATTCTCTATAATTGCCTCTGATCTCATGCCGGCAATTACTGGAATCCCCAAGGATCCAGAATTTTCCTCTTCGATCATCTTGAGGACCTTGTCAAGAACCGCCGACTTACCAGATCTGGGGAGACCAGTTATTCCAATCTTAGGATTGATGCCCATTAGCTCTACTTCTCCTTGACACACTCACGTGATAGTACGACCAGTGTAGGATAAGCAACGATAATAGTCTATTCGGTCAGATATGTCTTTTTCTTCCCCTCAACGGAAATCAATTTCCGCTTTATCGATGGTAGCAACCCAACTATATTGAAAACGCCAGCTCGTCTTCCGGAACTGGGAAAGGAAGATTCTCAATCTCGTAGTTGTTTACGTTATTGTTGGCCCCCCATGCTCTTGACCAAATCTCCAAGTCCTCGGAGTTTAGGATTTCACATAGCCAGTCCAAACCAACTACGAGAGACCCCCCTCCCCTGCTAATCAAAGACTCAATCACGCTCTCTGAGAATTCGAGGTAGTTCACTGAGTTACTCAAAACACAACCATCTGGAATAACAGCCCAGCGAAGACGACGATCGTTGTTCGAACCAAGTATGGCCTGGCAAGCTACTCTTGGTCCAGAAGGAGAATTATTGTCTCCAGTCCAAGAAGAGTGAGACATCTGAATTGAGCCCTCCTCAACATCATTGTCGAACGCAGGGTGATGAAGGCAGACTTCGCCATCTATCACTAGGAAGTGAGCATTCCGGATGAATGGTGAATCCGAATTTCTATCCGACCAGTTACCAATATTATCTGACCAGGCACTCTGGTCAATTTCTCCTACTCTTACCCTAACAGAGTCACCATCTGGATTCAACCAGTTGCCTTCTTCAGATAGCCTTGGCTTATCGGCCAATCTGCCAATCGCATCGATAACCTTCCTTCTTTCAAAGGAATCTGTTGGCATTCTTGGTACGGCCCATGCGGCATCCGTCCATGAAGACCAAGCCCCCCTGTCAAGATCTAAGGAGGGGGAAGTTCTGGAAAGTCCCGCGTCTGGAGAGATATCATTCGCAGTCAAAGGTCCGTAGCTCACCATCTTCTCGGTCTTTCCTCCTGCGGTTAGCCCTATGACAGCGACTCCATGGGTTATCCCTGGAAAAACCCTGTTAGGATTAGGGAATGACCATGTTGAGAACCACTCATTACTTTCCACCAGAAGCTTCCTCAGAGGGGCACTACTTCTCTCCCTCAGTAGTGAGTCCGGAACAATCATTCTAATTCTGCCCTCGCTACCCACCAGCTGCATCGACCTCTCCAAGAATAATCTGTACATATTCACGTTCCCACGTAGCGCAGAGAATCTCAGACTACCGTCATATTCAGTTGCATTCCTGAGTTTGCTGGATAGATCTTTTCGGAGTTTGCTACCTCCATCATAACCCCTAAACCTGTCTTTTATCCTGATCCAAGGAGGCCTACTTACCAAGAGTTTAGGATTCTCATTCCATGGCCATTCACCAAGAAGCGGGTCTCCTTCAAGGACGTTGCTTTCAAGAATCATCTCGGCCTCGGTACGCCCAATCATCTGACTCCTGCTATCTCCCGAGAGGTCTACCAACCCGGCTTTCCCCAATGTAATGAGTATCCTTCTCCTGGCCGCCTCCACGGCAATTCCTGAGGAACCCATCAATTGCAAGCCTTCCAGCAACCTCAGAGTGTCAGTACATCTATTCTCTGCGGAGAGCCCTTCAATTCTCTGTGTATGGAATCTGATCAGCTGAGAGACAACCAATCCCGCTCCACAACTAGGATCCGCGAACGGTAGAGGGATGCCAGAACTAGTATTTTCCGAGCTGTCAGAATAGTACTCCTCTTCCGTATCCGAAACGGCCTCTTTGTTTAGTTTCAGTGCGTAGTCTCTGAATGCAGGGGGGATAGCAGATAGGGATAGTGTAGGGGGGGCCTCCTTCTTCTTACGATACCCCCCACTGGCAAGCTCGTCCGCCAAAATAGACCCAACGAGCCTAGATGGAGTAGAGTAAGCTCCCTTTGGAGAGCGACCGTCTGTTACTGCCTCAAATCTCGATAGTAGCTTTTCCAGAACCACACCAGGGTCAGTGAGTAGTGCGGCAGGAAGCGTTGGCCATGAGTTAGGTAAAGAAGCAGCTACAGGAGTTCCTGAGATAACTGAGGACTCCCAGAAGTCCAACCAGCTCCTAATCTGCTGCATCCTGTCCGGGCAAGCCTGATCTAGCCTTGCATACCAACCAGATGCTTCACTTACCATTAAACTCATTTCTACGAATCATCAACCTTTTTTGAAAGGTTGTATATCAGTTTAGGAAATTGCTTACCTACTGAGAGAGAACGAGTCCTCTTCCATCTCGACTATCAGCTCGCTCTGAAGAAGCCATGCTATCGCTTCGTCCAGATCATCGACTCTTATGCCCAGAGGGATAAGATTACCCATTAGTGAGTCGAAGTGAACCGGGGCTGGCCCCTCCAGGGAATGTAGTTCCAGTAGTCCAAGGACATGCTCTGCAACGATAGCTAGCAGTGGGTCGTCACCCACATCGAAAGATCCGAATTGCACTGCAGGCTCACCTTCTTGGTCGGCCTCAGAATCTCTTTCTGTGGATTTACTCCCTATCTCATAAATATCGAATAGATTCTTCTGATGGGGGTCTTCAATTCCCGTACCAACCACTTCTCGCTGTCTTTTCAGCCTCTTTACCAGAGTCTCTATTCTGTGTAGACGCTGCTCTAGTCGTAACCTCTCCCTTCCCAGGTGGCTCTCCACCAACTCTAGCTCTTCCAACGCTCTTTCGTCTAGCCACGAAGATAAATCCCATGAAGGATCTAGCCTCAGCATAGTCTCCCAGAGCCTAGCCACGGATTCAGGCAGAGTCCTGACGTCGATTCGTGGACTTCCCTTTCCATCTTCGGGTGCGCGCTCCATCGCGCTTCCATTCTCAGTGACCGTCTATCAACTATCCTCTTCTCGACATAACTTCAGTTAGGGGTTAGTTGATGAATGATGAACATTTGCCGAGACTCATGGCTACCTATCGGCTCGCTGTACTGCCCGGAGACGGGACTGGACGCGAAGTAATGCGAGAGGCACTCAGAATACTCTCAGTATTCGAGGAAAACAGCCCTGCTTCATTCGACATAAACGAGATTCCATGTGGGGGGCAGTACTACCTTGAAACCGGTGAAGAATGGCCAAACGGGTCTTTCGAATACTGCAGGGACGAATCTGACGCAATCCTCCTAGGGGCTATAGGGTGGCCCGATGCCAGACTGCCAAATGGAGACATGGCCGGCGGACAGACCATTCTCGGCCTAAGGTCCGGCTTGGAGCTATACGCTAATGTCAGACCAGTCAAGCTCTATCCCGGTGTCACCCACAAGGTGCATGGTGTGCATAAGCAAGTATGGGACCCAGATTTGGTGGATATCATCATGATCCGTGAGAACACCGAAGGACTCTACCATTCTCTCCTCAGGAGAATGGAGCAGAGAGCACTCGGAAAGAAGGACGAACCAATTGTCATTGAGGAGTTCCCCGGGCTAGACGGAGAGGTTGCATGGGACCCACGGCCGATTTCTAGAGAGGGCAGTGAGAGGGTAATCAGGTTCGCCTTTGACTACGCCAAGCACAGGCAGAGGAAATCAGGGGCATCACAGTCCGTAACATGCGTAGACAAGTCGAACGTAACCCGTGGATGCCAGCTTTTCAGGAAGATTTTCAGGGAATTCGCCGAGAATAATCAGGATATCACAGTCAAGGAGGCCTACATTGATGCCTTCACAATGTGGTTGGTTAGAAACCCCGAGGACCTAGATGTGGTTGTTCTGCCAAATATGTTCGGCGACATAGCCACCGATCTGGCTAGCGTGTTACAAGGAGGAATGGGGATGTCAGCAAGTGCTAATATGGGGCCCAAACACATGCTCTTCGAACCAGTTCACGGCTCTTCACCCAAACACGCCGGAAAGAACGTAGTCAACCCAATAGCCATGATTCAATCGGTACAGATGATGTTCGAGGCACTGGCGTTCAGGAAGAAAGATCAGAACCTAGACCTGTGTGCTGAGATTCTACAGAGCGCTATCCAGAAGCATTTCGAAGAGGGTGGAATAGTGACTTACGACCTAGGGGGGTCAGCCAGCACCTCCGAAGTCGGAGAAGCCATAGCTTCTAGATGTGAGTCGATGCTTCAAGAGAGATTTCCCTAGTCAATCCTCAGTGATGAGCTCGACATTATTTCCAAGGCCTCCACTAATGACGAGTCGTTATCCCAATCAGTAGACTTCGGATTCTCAGATAGCTCACTTATCAGCTTTCTGAAGGCTCTGGAGACCTCATCAACTATTGTTACAGTAGCCTTCCTCGAAGTTCTGGAGAGGGGATTCAGATCCACCGCAATGACTTGCTTCCCCAGAGAGGTAAGGGCCTCGCAACGATCCCCGTCCTCAAGCGGGACCAGCACAACATCAGCCCGCTCTATTCCCCGTGCGGAGCACAAAGCCCTGGGTCCTTCGAGCCCCTGAATTCTCCCATCCGCCTCAGCTCCTAGAATCTCAACTTCTACGATGGACTCTCTTTTACTGTCTGAAGCATCTCTTATGAGGAGCTCTTTCATAGCCTCCAACTCGCTGATCAGTGACTCCATCCGCCTCTCTGTGCGGTAGTATATGTTGACCTCGACAGAGCAGCCCAGAATCGCCGCAATCTTGATCGCCTCGGCTCCGGCAAGCACGGTAGAGTTTCCATTCATCGAGATGATTGGGCTATCAGCTTCGAGAAGACGAGCCGCGGCCTCTCGGATGGCCAAGGACGCGGAATCGCTCGTCCTTTCACCTAGAAGATAGTCAAAGGCCTCACCACGCCCATGAGCTATCATAGCCGACTCTGCCAGCAGACCTCTTCTGGATGCCTCCACCATTCTCTGTCGAGACATCAGGGAAGACTTCCTAGGGTGTGAATCGGGAATCTCTGCCATAATCACCCCTCATTGAACCTCATTGATAGGTCCAGAGGAGGCACTCCTCTATTTATCGAGCTGGTAGAAATCAAATCCACCCCACAAGCAGTCCATTCCATGACATCATCAATAGTAATGCCACCGGACCCCTCGAGGACGCACCAATCACGCAAATCCTCTTCATCCAATCGAACCGATACTTGAGATGACAGTCTAGGGCCCATATTATCCAGTAGAATAACCACTCTCTCGCTACCTTCCCTTTCCTCCTGGTTACGCTTCCAAGCCCTTGCCACAGTGAGTGCCTGATTGACAGTCCTCGCTTCGACTACTGTGAAGTGTGAATCAGTATCCATGTCAATCTCCGAAACTAATCTTGCCAAGGCTTCATCCTCTGTCTCACTGGCAACTCTTGATGAGAGGACCTCACTGTCCTTGATCATCAGGGCATCCTCTCTGCTGAGCCTATGTGTCAAACCGCCTCCGACATGTACCGCCCACTTATCCAGAAGTCCCCAGTCTACCTTCCTAGTGCAGGCCACACCCATGATTCCAGCCTTTTCTACCCAGCTTGAAGAGTAAGTCGAGATTCCAGAGAGCCTTCCGAGAATATTCAGTATCACTCTCTCTGAACGGAGCATATCGATGCCATTCCCGGATAGTCTGAGGATCTCGTCCCCGGCTTCCACGAGCGAGCCATCCGATACCTCCCATTCAGCGAGACAGGAGGGATAGTGTTCCTCCAATAGCCTATCTACGACGAAAGTCCCGCATATCAAGCCTCTACTCTTCGAGATAATAACCGACTCAATCTGACTATCGGGCGCACTCCCACCACTGCCCTCGTCAGAGACCATCGCAAACATCCATCTATCGATGGATTCGATCATCATCATGCTAGGCTTCCCTCCAGAGTAGAGGAGACCGGACCTATCATGGGGTAGCACTGTCACGTTACGTGCTGAAAGCAATCAGACTTGAAGGGTCCGAATTCAACTTTACTCGCCTAGCGCCTCCAAGCTGCCTTCCACAGCGGACAGACATGCTAGAATGTCATCAATGGTGGCCCTTAACTCGCTAAGATCAGATGACGAGGCCACTACAGTGAGGCTAACCCTCTCCCCATCCTCTACAATCTCAGATTCAAAGAACCCCGGGTCATCAGGGCGGATAGACTCCAAGAGGATTTCAGCGACATCCCTAGGCCCAGTCCACACCACACGTGCTACCGCGTCTTCCATTGTAAAGCGGAGGATATCCTAGCTTTTCAGCTAGACTGTACGGAATTGAAATCAAAAACCCTCATGTGCATTAAGCCACCCCGATGAATCATGAAAGGCGCAATTCCTTCATCTGACACCGCCGAGTCTGTGACTGCAGGTCATCCGGACAAGCTGTGCGACGCTATCTCTGACTCCATTCTAGATGCGTGCCTGATGGTTGACCCCAATGCCAGAGTCGCTGTAGAGACAATGGTCAAGGGGACCGAAGGAGAGGCGATAATCGTCCTCGCTGGTGAGGTCAGTCTCAATGGGGAGCCCCCAAACTACGAGCAGCTGGCCCGCCAGACTGCCTCTTCCATCGGATACACCGATAGCAAAATTGGAATGGACGCTACATCGCAAGAGCACTGTCAGGTCCGTACTCATATTACCACCCAGTCTCAGTTCATCAGTCAGGGAGTCGACGGCGATCTAGACACACAGGGAGCCGGGGACCAGGGAGTAATGTTCGGGTACGCGTGCTCGGAGACCGAGGGTACACCAGAGCTGAGAGGAAGGTTCTTCCCGCTCTCCGCGGCACTTGCTCAGAGACTCACTAGACGGTTGGAGGTAGTTCACGACGAGGGCATCATCCCTTGGGTCAGGCCAGATGGAAAGAGTCAGGTCACGGTACAGCTCAACGAGAGCGATAGGTCAATAGATAGGGTGTCAACCGTAGTTATAGCGTCACAGCACTCCCCCGATGCGGGCCCTAACTGGCCAGAGCCAGACGATCTAACCGATGAGGAAAGGCGCCAGTACATCGAGAGTGAGATTACGAAGCACGTCATCGAGCACGCTATTCCCCCGAGCTTGTTGGGTAACCCACAGATCATAGTGAACGGGACGGGGTCATTCCCAGATCCAGGCGGACCTTACGCTGATGCTGGGCTCACTGGTAGGAAGATCATCGTAGACACCTATGGTGGCGGCAGGCACGGTGGCGGGGCTTTCAGTGGCAAGGACCCCTCCAAGGTAGATCGATCGGCCGCCTACTACGCCAGGTGGGTCGCAAAGCATGTGGTCGCGGCCGGACTCGCAGAGAAGTGCGAGATTCAGGTCGCTTACGCAATAGGAATATCTGAACCGGTCGGACTCCGTGTCAGCACCTTCGGGACTCATAGCGAGGCCCTAGAAGGTATCCCAGACTCCACAATATCAAGTCTGATTATGAAGCATTTCGACTGGCGTCCGGCCGCTATGATAAGCGATCTGGAACTGAAGAGGCCGATATATCGAGAGACTTCGTCAGGAGGGCACTTCGGCAGGGTACCTACCGATGACGGGTTATTCCCATGGGAAAGACTCGATGAGACGAGATTAGAGTCACTTAGAAACCACTTAAGAGACTGAAAAACCTAAACATATTCGGCAGGGTATTGAAAGCAGACCCTTTCTGCGGTTACCATGTCAAGGATACCTGCAGTACTTCTCCAGCAGTTCGTAGGCATGAGCGATTACGAGAGAACACTGGCAATTGATAGGGCATCTAGGGAACTAGCGATGACTACAAGTGAGATTCTGTCCCAATTGGAAGAATTCCAAGACGGGCAGGTGAAACCCTCGAATAACACACCTTCCGGGCCCCAGGTGCCATCGAGGGAGAGTAATTTCAAATCAGGAAACGACCAGAAGGAGGGGTCCCCAAGGTTCTTGGAAAACACCCATAAGTACAGGTTCACCTATGATCCTAGCCAATCGGGAAAGAGGAGACAGTCAGAAGTAGATCAGGCAATCGTGTGCTCGCACTGTAATGCGGCATTAGGAATCCCATCTATACGTCCTATTTCCGTAACTTGTCCGGCTTGTATGATGGAATCTACATTCGAGAACTAGACTCCCCAGAACTCGCTCCCTCTTCCTCCCTCTTCCTCTTCGGTGAGGGAGTCGACGATCACACTCATCAGATACCTTCCGAGAATCGCCATGACCGGGAGGGACCATGTCGCCGCTACGGAATCGACTCTCAGGTCGATATCCTGTCCACCAAGCATACTCAGAGACACCTCGTTGATGGCTGATATGAGGAAGTAAGCAACGAAACCAGTAGCTAGAAGCATTATGCTCTGCCCAGTGAAGGACCCCTCTTTCCACCTCAGCACCCCCAAAGACAGGAATAGGGAGAAGAACGCCACAAGGATCCATGAGAGGGCATTATCAATCGCTATGACCCAAACCGCGATATCGCTATTTATGGCATCCACATCGAAATTAGTGGATGAAGGTAGAATGGAGGCGGCGTATGCTTCTATCTCCAAGCCAGACGCATATAGCACCTGAACCACAGTTACCACAGCTATCATCATCGAAACCAAAGCTAATGCCCATAGCATTGAGGTCAGAAGGCTTCCAGTTGCAGCGGCCCGCATGTCATTGACAAGACGGTCAAGCTGCTGCTCCCACCCAAGGCCCCTCGAAAGAAGCCAAATCCCGATAATCAGGGGCAAAGTCCCGATGAGTGCACTTCCGTAGTCTGATGGAAGAATTAGGCCAACCCCCAGAATGATCATCACAGCGGCGATTGGAACAAGCAGCCTCGCTCTCCAACGCGGGTCCTCTATCGCCTTGACGACGTAATAGTAGGTACTTTCAATGCCTTTGGATTGCCTGACTATTATCTTCTCAATGTGATCGACTCTAACTCTTGAAGTAATGATCGGAAGTGCCTCTTCGTCATCCGCCCCATCAGTGACGAGGATTGCCTTGTCAGGCTGAAACTCTTGAATGACTTCGTCCAATTGTGTGGCAATCTCCCTATCGCTCCTAGAACCAACTCTAACATCACCGGTCAGAAGGGCAATCTGGACCTCATCATCACCAATCGCCTCTTCAGCTAGACGGTCGTGTTGATGCAGGGCACCTAGTATGGCATTGGTATCCGACTCCTCCGGATCTGCTATTCCTAGTCGTAAAGCAGCGGCAAGAGTGGCCTTTCGGCCAATAACCGGGCCCCTTATCCCCGCCTTGACTCCCAGATCATTATCTCGATCTACTGTCAGTACCAGAGTTCGTACCATCCTCTCGCCTCAGCCCCTGATGCGACGGGGGCGATATGAAGAATTGCCTGCAATCATCATCATAACACCCATTAGGTACCATTGCCGGCCCCGCCAGAGTCATTGTATCTCCTCCTTTGCTTGGCGCGAATGTACTTCAGAGGATGTGTCAACCACTCCTGATCACAAAGCGTATCGTCCCCTACTCGAACCGGACAGCGAGCATTGGTCTTCAATGCCGCACACCCGTGTGGGGTATACTCCCTTTCGTATATGTGAGCCACCTGATACGATGTCGTATCCGGGCTGTAGTCAGGCGCCCCAGAGAATAAGCCACATGTCTGCTCCTGAGAGTGACCCAGGGCTTTGGAGAACGAAGCCAGGAAAACCCTTCCTACGTGATTCACATTTACTCCTTGGTTGAGCTCCGATACAGCCGACTCAAAACAGGGAGGCCAGTCCTCCCTCACTGCCGCAGATACTGGCATCTCCTCCTTCACTCGTAGGGCCAGCATCCCGACTATCCTCTCCACCGGATCCGAGAATTGCGCTGCAAACTCATCACTCATCTTCTCCATTCGTTGTCTGCAGGTCGAATCAAGATAGCCCCTTACCCTCTCCTTCAGTAATCTGGATGTCCTCTCTCTGCTGTTCTCTCCCGAGGCCGGATCCATTCGAACCCAGCCATCTCTGACAGGTCTGTTAGCTAATCTCCAGTA
>DALF01000045.1 GCA_002499345.1 Euryarchaeota archaeon UBA170
GCCATATCGTCCCCCTCCTCTATTTTTATTCCGGAAAGATAGCTAGAGCAAATAGTGGTGAAATTGGTTTCATCCCTTCCAAACAGGCCATCAGCCCTACTGGCCTCGCCCTCTATCCACCTCGCGAGCAACCTCTCATCGAAAGAAGCGCATACCACGAGCATAGCATGAAGAAAAGATAGAGTCTCGGTCATCTTCCCTGCTTCGCTTGAAAGATCGACCGTGGTCGCGTCATCTACGCCATCCTTGTGCATCACTGATTCCAGCAGACGCAATCTCCCTCTGGTCCTGACCTCCTCGAGCCATGGGGCCTCTACCAAATCCCTCACAGTAACCCCATTTTCCTTCAGAACATCTCGGATGTGATCCCTGCCTTGTGGCAACATCGGGTACCTGGATAATATCACCCGATCTTCGATAATGGGTGGCTTGAGGGGAATCGGCACGTTACATAGAGAACCAAGAGGGTTATTCAACACTCACCGACCCCTTCCACTGGAGAAACATGACTAGGCCACCTACGGACCTCACTCCTCACCTCGATCGCTTAGTCTCGATCCAAGATGAATTCAGGAGTCACTTTGGATGGGATGAATCCGATGATCTTTCAAGTGCAAGAAACCTTATTTCTGTAATTGAGCAATCTGGAGTCGAGGAATGGAAGAGGTCCAATAGAGCCGCCACAGTAGCTAATATTCAGAGGAGACTTGTTTTGAGAGAGCAAAATGTTGCTATCCTAGGCGCTGCAATAGACCTAGATGAGCTAACAACTGCCCTCGATTCACCAACTCTTCTAATTGCCGCCGACGGGGCGGCTGGGGCTATATCGCTCCTGCCAGAGACGACAGCTGAGAGGGCATGGTCAAGATTGGCTTTCATTGTTACAGACGCAGATGGAGGTGATGGCACAATAGAGGCCATAAAACGCGGAAAGACAGCTTTTCTTCATGCACATGGGGATAACGAGAGCGATTGGATAAATCTTCTGAAAGTAGCAAAGAATGCCACTACCCCTCCTCCTCTGGTATTGACTCATCAGACGTCTAGAGAGATTCCAGGTATGCACAACCCTGGTGGTTTTACTGACGGTGATAGAGCAGCCTGTATCGCTATGTCATTAGGGGTCCCGATAGAGAGGATAAGGATGCTAGGGACCAATACAAGAGAGGTTGGCAGATGGTCCGGAGTAACAGAAAAGAAAAGAAAACTCGTCAAATTACAGTGGATGGGAATGATTCTACAGACACTGGGTATTGAGTACTGATCAAAGGAAGTCTTCCAGAGTCATCACAGTCACCCTATCGTTATTGAATAGGGAGTCTACGCTATCAGACATCCAACCAACACGCTGTTTGGTGTAATCATCCACCCCATAGCTCTCCATTACCTCCTTCGTCACCTGGATATATTTCCTGACCGCCCCCTCCGAGACCGTCAGAACGACATTGCCCCCACAAGTGGCGACCCCATCGTCAGAACTGGCGAATCTCGGACCACTCGAGATCCCAGAAGACCTCTGAATGCACTTACCTGCCAGAGGCATCCTTCGATATGAGTGGCCACACTTCACACAACGCACCTTCTGCCTAGTGAAGGCCATCATATTGCCTCTCATATCCGGCAGGAAATGCGACTCAATAACCTGCGAAGCCACACGATCTACACTTACTGACCGGAGCCTACTGCCAAGTGCCAGCTGCTCCCCCATCTTGTCTGTCATACTCACCAGGGTCTTGTATGCCGAGTTAACGGGGCCGGAGTCCAAATCACCGGAATCATGCGTCCATCCATACCCTCGTAAGTCACCGATACTCCCCAATCTATCACTTACTAGGTCTACCAGTTTTGATGCCTCGTTGGGATGTGGTTGGGACAAAGTAGCCTCATAGAACGCCCTGGAATAGCTCCATGAGCAATCCACATTCAAAGCCTCTTTGTCTATCTCCATCGGATTCAGCCTCGTTGTGAGAACCAGTGGAGCATCCATCCTCCCTCCCCTGCCCGCAGGCAGAATTTCCTTGGAGAAATTTAGTAACCCATCCATCAGCATCATTATGCTATCCTCATCACCATCACAGTTCCTCCTTTTCGCCGCATGGAATAGTGGATGCGCGTATCCAGCAGACGAGGACGTCCACCCAATCAGTCGGCATAGCACGCCACCAGAGGTGTGGGGGGCAAGCCCAATGGCCAGACTCCCAACCAGGTCTTTCTCACTAGTGGCATTGTAGAAGGGCTCCATTTGATAGAATCTTACTAGTAACTCATCCACGAATCTACAAGTGGCAAGAAGATGATCTTTGGACCTTATGGATGGAATAAAGTCCTGTGGAAGCAACTCCAACATCTGGTCATCAGATTTCAGAATATCCCCTCGAATATCATGTTTGTAGCCTAGTTCTGAGAGTGCCTCCCATGATGTCCCAATCTCTGCTGGCCTGAAGTGCGTGACTGGAACGTCACTCATATCGTACCTGGAGGTCCCATCCCTGAATACAGATACGCCATGCTTAGCTCGCAGAATCCCTTTCTCTAATGGCTCAGGAGATTGCCCAATTGAAACCAGACCCTTCACCGCCTTGATCTTCGAAGGGAGCTTGTCCAATCCCAAAGACCTCCTTTTTACTTCAAGAATCGATGACACTGGCACAGTAGTAAACTCTCCTCTCCTCCTTCTTTTCCCTCCGCGGCTCTTGCGGACTTCTGTTCTTCCACCACACTCCTTAGCAACATGAGGATCAGGTCTTTTGTGGCACCTGATGTGTGGAGATTCAGAACCACATTTACTGCAAATCCTCGGACCCATCTGAACTCTGATACTGCCCTTAGATGAAGACTCTCCAAGAAGTCGTTGAGGCCCACCACTTTCAGCAATCGGGTATAGTGCGTGGACCAATGGCTTC
>DALF01000038.1:0-18028 GCA_002499345.1 Euryarchaeota archaeon UBA170
TATCGAGATAGATTCTAGAACACAAGCAATTGTTGACACGATCAAGAAGATGGGGGTTTCATCATGAGCAGGAGGATTGCAATTGTATGTGGGTCATTCCATAAATCGGAAGTTCAGAGGATGCTAGAATGGGCATCAAATGAAGCAAGTAAGAACGGGCTTACAGTTGAGGAGGTTGTATGGGTGCCAGGGGCTATGGAAGTGCCTCTGGCTCTCGATCGATTATTGTCCAGAGATGATATTGAGGGAGCGGCCTGTCTTGGAATCATCGAGAAGGGGCAAACTCAACACGGACTTGCTATGGGCCAGGCCGTAATCAAATCAATTGTAGAGCTTCAAATTATTCATGAGAAGCCCGTAGGATTGGGCATAATCGGTCCTGGGGCAGAGCCGGAGCACATTGAACCAAGGTTAGAGCCTCATGCTAGAGCGGCCATAGCTGCAGTTTGTGCCATGATTGAGTGATTATTAGAGAGGCATAGTTGAAGGGCGTCCCCCCATTGGGGTGTTCGTGACAGGTGTAGTACGTAAGGTGATAATAATTGGTTCGGGGCCTGCTGGATACACAGCAGGACTGTATTCCGCTAGAGCTCTATTGGAGCCACTAATGTTTGCAGGATACATGTCAGGAGGGCAGTTAATGCTGACCTCTGATATTGAAAATTTTCCAGGATACCCTCAGGGAATTGGAGGTCCTGAGATGATGATGGAATTGCGTGAGCAGGCCGAGAGATTTGGCCTAGAGGTACAGGACAAGAATGTTGAGAAGGTTGACCTCGATAGCAGACCTTATCGCGTCTGGGTCGAAGGGGAAGAGTACAGAGCTGAATCGATAATTATCTGTACGGGGGCTGAATCGATATGGCTTGGAGTCGAAGGGGAAGAAGCTCAGAAGGGAAGAGGGATTTCTACCTGTGCAACATGCGATGGTGCATTCTTCAAAGATGAAGAGGTAATCGTTGTCGGAGGAGGAGACTCTGCCATGGAAGAAGCCACTTTCCTGACTAGATTTGCCAAAAGGGTCACTATTGTTCACCGTAGAGATGTTTTTAGGGCTTCTAAAGTAATGTATGAAAGAGCTGTAAATCATGAGAAAATAGAGATAAAGACATTCAAGAATGTGAGTTCTTGGCTTTCAGATGATAATGGACTTACTGGAGCTGTTTTAGAGGATCCCCGGGATGGCAGCAAGGAAAATATTGACTGTACGGGAGCTTTCATTGCCATTGGGCATAAGCCAATTACAAAATTCCTAGAAGGGCAAATTGAGACAGATTCTAGTGGCTATATATTGCACAAGGAAAATACCATGACTAGTAAAGATGGTGTCTTTGCGGCAGGGGATGTAGTCGATACCAGATATCGTCAGGCGATTACAGCGGCGGGAATGGGTTGCCAAGCGGCCATAGATGCGGAGAAGTGGCTGGAAAGCCAGCATTGACATTTTTGGAGGATAAGGACAATGTCCTTCTTGCCCACGGGGCGTGACGTGAAACATGAGCTTTCGGAGGAGAATCGTCGAAGATATGCTAGACATTTGGTACTTCCGAGTGTCGGTGAAGAAGGCCAGATTAGGCTACTCAATTCATCCGTCCTCGTAGTTGGCGCGGGTGGCCTAGGCTCTCCTGCAATGATGTATCTAGCAGCCGCTGGGGTTGGCAGAATAGGGATAATGGATGATGATTTCGTGGAAGAATCTAATCTTCAGAGGCAGATCATCCATTCTACCTCCTCAATTGGAGATGCTAAAGCAAATTCTGCGGCCGAGAGAATCAGTTTACTAAATCCGGGAATAGAAGTGATTTCCATAGTGGGCAGATTGGATGAGAGTAATGCTAAGTCCGTGATTAAAGGATATGATATTGTCATAGATGGAACTGATAATTTTGCCTCTAGGTATCTTATAGGAGATGTATGTGAAATATTGGAAAAGCCATGGGTATTCGGCAGTATTCATCGATTCGAAGGTCAGGTATCAACATTCAATTTTGAGAATGGGCCCAACTATAGGGATCTTTTTCCTGAATCCCCGCCTCCTGAATTAGCTCCAAATTGTTCTGAAGCGGGAGTTCTTGGAGTACTTCCAGGGATTGTGGGAACTATTCAGGCTACTGAAGCTATCAAAGTCATACTTGGCATAGGGGACGTTCTAAGTGGCAAGCTTCTGACAATAGATTCTCTAACAATGATTACTAGGGTCCTGTCATTCGGTTCAGACTCGAGAAGGAGCCGTGGCTCTGGAATTGGAAAGGAGGGGAAGTCTTTGAAGTCTGTATCGCCAGTAGAATTTGTTAGACTAAAGAATGAGGGATGGAATCCATTCCTTCTAGATGTTAGGTCTGAATCTGAGGAGTCGATTACATCGATAGAGGGTACTGACCTGAGAATCACACATACATCGGTCCCAGCTAGATATGAAGAAATTCCAACGGACAGGGATATCGTGGTATACTGTAGGACCGGAGGTAGATCGGGCGCAGTAGTAAGGTTCCTTGGCCAATCGGGATACGATTCTGAACGAGTTTTGAATTTAGAAGGAGGAGTTCATCTCTGGTCTGATACGGTTGATTCTTCAATTATTAAGTATTAAATGTGGTTTTATTTATTCTAGTACAACGTTTTTTTGTGGTATTTACAATAAAATATTATGATTTTTTTGATATATTCTCAATAAAATAATAAATTGCGGTAAAAATATAATCAGTGAAACGAATAATTGTTGTACTAAATACTCTTCGGAGTACCATGTCTGGACGTCAGGGGATATGGAAGTGCCCAAATTGTGGGAAGCATCAGGCATGGAAAGTAAGAAGCTCCTCAACGACCAAACTAGATAGAAAATGTATAGAATGTGACAATAGGATAAGGGTCACTCTAGACAGGTCTTCCTCAGGCCAAGGAAGGAAAGAATCTGTTGAAATATGGGAAAGATCGCCTAAATTGGCAGATGAAGAATTGAGTAGGGAAATCAGATTAAGAGACTCTCAAGGAGAGGCTAGTGTACCAAATGAAGATAATGGGCCTAGGATAGTTCATAGTCAATCTGGATTGGCACAAATTTTTGCCGAAAAATGGAAACCTCTGGAAGGGCTCTATTTTCCTAGTAAAGTGGACTGTAAAATAATACGTTCTGAGCTTCTTAGATTCATTTCTGAGAGGAACGAGGGTTATTTGCACTTGGTTGCAGAATGTTGGGACGCTATGGATAAGCCGTCTCTATTCGGAGGCCTTGACTTCCATGAATTCAGCACCAGATTTGAGGAACGGATACTTGAAAATCTTTCTCAGAGAATTTTAGAGCCGCATTTGATTGATATCAGAGAGATGGAAGTAATGCCTAGGAGAAGGGGCGTGACCCATATTGGTAGAAGATCGATAAGGCTGGCTCTGGACATCAGAATTTGCTTACGTAGAATTGCATATTATCATTCCATAACAATCGAACAGCGAATGGATTGGCAGAGATGGATGCTAAGAACCAGAATAGTTGATGAGCATCTAAAAGATCTATTTACGAATGGACTGGAAATGCAAGATGGCAGTAAGTTCACAGGCAAGGGATTCAGATCGACATGGCAAGAAGGGGTCGTTGCGTGTGCATCAGCGATGACCAGGGCAGTGGACCTACCAAGTTTGGAAGCGGACTATGCTGATGTCATTGCCCCAATGATTCGAGATACTGGATTGGCCATGGCCATGGGGCAGACCCCAACGGAGGTCTTCGCGGCTCAGATGGGCAAGGCAGAGTCTTACATGGACGGGGGAAGCCCTGGATCGGGAGGGCGGGATCTCCATATTGGAAATTGGGAGAAGAGGGTTTTGCCCCCTACTGCCCCTCTGCCGACTGCCAGTGCTACCACTACGGGAATAGCTCTAGCGGCGCAGAGACTTGGCGTTTCACGTTTTCATTTGGCCCCTGTTGGGGAAGGATGCAGTAGCAGTGGAGAGTTCTGGGAGGCGATGAACCTCGCCGGCACCCGTGGCCTACCGATATGTTACATGATCCAAAATAATCAGATAGCTTTGGATACATTTGTTATTGGACAATCGGGCGCGGAGACTTTTGGAGATAAGGGTGCCGCGATGGGGATTCCATCATGGACCATTGATGGTTCCGATCCTGGACAATTCTACGCATCTACAGCAGTGGCCAGAGAGATCGCACTGTCAGGAGGCGGATCCACCTTGATCCATGTCGAAACAATGAGGGGGTGTGGGCATGCCCATCACCATGACGACCTCTATCTTGGTTCTGTCACCGGAACTCCCCCTGGTTATGTACATAGGGAACTACTAGAATATTGGTCGGAGAAGGATCCGATTCCCAATCATCATGAGTTACTAATTAGGAATGGCTGTGGCGAGAAATTACTGTCCGAGATGGAGGCAGATGAGAGGCAGATGATTGATAATTGCAGAAATGAGATGGAGGCAATGCCTTGGCCAGAGGGCCATTCTGTGGGAGAAGGGGTGACCAGCATAACTGATGCACGGAGTCACGCTCAGCAAATCAGCGACTTGGATCAACAGGCTTCGATTTCTGAATCCCCACTAAGTTCCGGTGAAGAATCTTTAATTTTTTCAGAAGCTTCAAACTCTTGGACATTTAGTAGATCTATTCAAAATGCAATGGTAGAGATTGCTGAAACTTACGGCGACAAAGTTGTATTCATGGGCGAAGATATGGAAATAGCAGGTGCCTTCGGAATGAATTTGCCTCTCAAAGCAAGGGGCCATGAGGATAAACTTCTGGATATGCCCCTGTCCGAGGCGATTATAATTCACTCAGCGACCGGAGCCGCTTTGGGTGGGATGAGGCCTGTTGCAGAAATTCAATTCGGTGGCTTCGCGGCATTGGCCATGAATCCCCTGATTAATAATGCGGCGCAATTGAGATGGAGATGGGGGGCTGAAGTTCCATTGACTGTAAGAATCCCATTGGGGGCCAAAACAAGAAGCGGGCCATTTCATGCGAATATGATCGAATCTTGGTTTACCAACGATCCAGGGCTAGTCATAGCTTTCCCGAGTAATCCTCAAGATGCATATGATCTCATGATAGAGGGGCATTCAATTCCCGATCCGGTTCTCTTCTTGGAACATATAGGACTTTACGGCCTCAGAGGAGGTAAAACTGGTTGGGGTGATTCGATTAATCAGATAGTTGATACTGAATCAGTAAAGGGAAGATTATCCTCGGGTGAGCTGTCAATAGGCAAGGCTAGTATCATCAGAGGAGGCGTTGACCTGACAATTATCACTTGGGGGGCGATGGTCCATGTGGCACTGGAGGCCGCTAGACGCGCGTCTAAAGAAGGATTTGAGGTAGAAGTGATAGATTTGAGAACAATACAGCCTTTCGATGAGAGGACTTGTATCGAGTCTGTGAATAGGACTGGTAGAATGATTATTCTACAAGAAGCTCAATGGACTGGAGGAATCGGCCACACGATAAGTAGCAGAATCATAGAGCAGTCTTTTTGGAGTCTTGAATGCGCACCTGTGGTAATAGGTGCTTTAGACACTCCAGTACCTTTTTCACCCTCCCTAGAAGACCACACTGTTCCAACAGTTGATTTGGTATTAAGGCACATAATCAGATCGTGTGGCTGACCAAGGTTGATTGGAAACGGTCATGAGTGTAATTGGTACGCGGTAACCATGGATTGGGTGCTAGTCATAGCAGGATTCATCCTCTTGATGAGTGGAGGGGAGGTCATAGTACAGGGGGCGATTGTTATCGCTAGGAGAATGCGTGTCCCGCCTTTACTGATTGGATTCACCATAGTTGCCGTGGGAACATCTCTTCCAGAATTAGCTGTCTCCCTAGAAGCGGTTGCTGGAAACCAACCAGACTTGGCGATAGGCGGAGTTATGGGGTCGAATGTAGCGAATGTGATGCTTGTTCTTGGTACGGCTTCAATGCTAGGTGCGGCTAGCGACCCAGGGGTGGGAGTTAGAAGAGATGCCAAAGCAATGATGTTCGCCTCAATGATGCTCCTAGGAGCTGTTTACTTAGGAGAAATAAGTAGGTCTTTTGGTGGATTAATGCTGATTTGTCTAGTTGCCTACTATGTATACTCATACGTCAACACCAACCAGGAGGAGTCGGAGATTGAAGATAGTTGGGTACCTGACAATATTACGATAGCGGCCCTAGTGACTGTCATAGGAGGGGTACTTATCTGGAAGGGTGCCGATTTCCTGATAGAAGGAGCTACTGGGATCGCCTCAAGTATGGGAATCTCAGAGGCAATTATCGGACTTTCAGTGGTTGCATTGGGAACATCACTTCCAGAACTAGCGGTAACCATAGTGGCCGGATTACGAGGCCAAGGTGGTGTTGCAGTGGGTAATGTATTGGGATCCAATATGATGAATATTTTTGGAATATTGGGTATAACAGCTCTGATAGGAGGAGGGATTTCTGTGAACCCGGGATTTGCAGAAAGGGACATATGGGTAATGCTACTAACTTCTGGACTGGTCGCGGCAATGCTACTTGATGGAAGAGAGATTGGCCGGAGGACCGGTTTTTCTATGGTTGCCGGTTATATTTTGTACATGGCATACCTCTACCTCTAAGACAGGTCACCCAGTCCAATGCTCATGGTCGACTTCGTTTTGAGTGAGGAGCAACGTATGCTTCAGCAACTTGCAAGAGATTTTGCCGAGGATGAAATCAAGCCTAATGCGGGTAAATGGGACAGCAATAGTCAGTTTCCAAGAGATTGTATAAAGAAAGCCAGTGATTCTGGTCTTTTGACTCTTAAAATTCCAGAAAAATATGGAGGCGGGGGGATGGGCTCCTTTGAGGAAGTTTTAGTCTGTGAAGAATTTGGAGCTGGTGACCCGGGTTTCGCCACTGCCTGCGGCAGCACCATGCTAGCATCATACCCCATCCTCACTGGAGGCACAGAAGACCAGAAAGAAAGGTACATGACGAAGGTTTCAGAGGGTTGCATCGCATCATATTGCGTTACTGAGCCGGGTGCTGGGAGTGATGTCCAATCCATACAGACAGAAGCAACAAAAGATGGTGATGATTACATTATCAATGGTAGCAAGATGTGGATTACTGGGGCAGGGTACGCCGACTGGTTCTTCGTTCTAGCTTACACTGATAAAAAAGCGGGATACCGGGGAATGAGTGGTTTCATTGTCGATTCCTCATCTCCCGGAATAGAGCTGGGGAAGAAAGAAGAAAATATGGGTCAGAGGTGCTCTGACACTAGATCTGTAACTTTCAACAATGTCAGAGTACCTTCCGATAATCTTGTGGGGGGGGAGGAAAACGGGGGATGGATGAATGCAATGAAGGCTTTCGACCTATCTCGACCAACAATCTCGGCTCATGCCGTAGGAAATGCCAGAGGCGCATTAGAAGAGGCTATTGAATACTCAATTGATAGGAGTGCTTTCGGCAAGCCCATCTTTAAACACCAGGCAATATCATTCATGTTAGCTGATATGGCTACCAAAGTAGAGGCGGCCAGACTACTGACTTGGAAGGCGGCTTTGAAATGTGACTCAGGAGAGAGAAATACGCTCGAGGCTGCTCATGCAAAGAGATTCGCTGCTGATATGGCCATGGAAGTTACTACTGATGCTGTCCAGATTTTTGGAGGGTACGGATACTCAGAAGAGTACCCAGTAGCCCGAAGGATGAGAGGCGCCAAGGTCGTACAAATCTTCGAAGGGTCTAGTCAGATTCAGAGACTAATAATTGGAAGAGAGATGATTCGTGAGAAATAGTGTGAGTCCTGAAATTGGTTGCATCATACTAGCCGCGGGCAGGAGTAGTAGGCTTGGAAGGCCTAAGTCTCTAATTGAAGTAGGGGAGGTGTCGTTAATCTCATGGACATTATCTAGGTTGAATAAGTTAGAACTAAGTCCGATAGTGGTGACAAGGAAGGATTTAGTCGAGAAAATTACAGGCTCTGTTGGAAATGTAGAAATTATCGTTAATGAGCAACCAGAACTTGGCAGAACCGGTTCTGTAAAGAAAGGATTGGCGTACCTCAAGAAAAGACTGAGTGGAGATATGAAAATCCTTATTGTCCCAGTAGATAGACCCGGGTTCTCCATGTCCACTGTTGAATTACTAGTTTCCTCTGAATCTAGTTCGTGCCCCTCTAAGGATGGCAAGGGAGGACATCCATTGATTGTAGATAATTATGATGTTAACAGGATTCTAGAAGCTCCTTCTGACGCTCCTCTGAATAGCATAATTAATCCGAACAGAATAGTCGTTGAGGACGAATACCTCCATTTGAATATCGACACTCAGGAGGATGTAGATGAGTTTCTCAGGGTTGCAGACTTTCTGCTAGAGAGGGATACTCGCCCATAGCCCACAGGAAAATTAAACCAACTAGAATGGCTGGCATAGTAGTATGAATTGTGGCCCAAATTGAGGCTACTTTATGACGAACTAGTAATGGGAACAATGCATCACCATCTTGGGAAATGGCATTTGCGACCAATGCTGGGAATGAGATTATTCCCTCCACATAGGCCGATATAGCGATAATCTGAGGACCACAACCTGGAACTAAACCGACTGCGGCCGCCATGGTAACGGCCCCAACTCCTGCTCCATGATTGGAGAGATCAGTTTCAGAAATACCAGATAGAATCATTCCGAATTCAAATACAAGATAAGCTATTACGACCCAGAAAGTTACGAAAGCGGTCTCGGATGCCGCATGCACTAATGTCTCATCGAAGGAGTTTAATTTGTCCCCTATTGTTGCCTCTGTATCATCTCGAATGAAATTCTTAGAAGAAATGTATAGAATTATAGACAGTAGAGTTCCAATGAATCCTACCCAAGTCACAATTCCATCACGAGTGGTCAGATCCCAAACTAGCTCAGGCGAATACTCTGGATCCTGTGCATACCAGATTAGTAGAAGAATGGCCAGACAAAAGCCAACGGCAGTTACTACCCACCAAGCTCTGTACCCTTGATGTAGTACTCTGTAGCCAAATCCATCTGGAGCCTCTCTCGGCATTTCCTTAATTATACTATTATCTTGAGTCAAATCAGATATCTCTTTGGCCACTGATAAATTAGAATTAGGCCATATTTTTCCGAGTGGAGAGGAGGGCGTAACTGCCAATCTATCTACTGCGAATCCCCACATGACAGCAACTGTGAATGATGTCAGATGTACTGCAATAACAGGGGCTAGGAAAGAAATGTCCTGAAAGACTGCGCCTATTAGGACAAATGCGGCGTCCCCCAGTGTTGCTATCAGTGTTGCAATTACCGTACCATAGGTAACATATCCTTTAGTGTACATGGGCATTACAATAATCGCCCCTCCACATCCCGGAGTAAGGCCCATGATGGCCCCGATGAGTGGTTGTATTGTCTTATTTTTTCTTATCCATTCCACGAATTTGCCAGCAGTGACGTATTGCAGCCAGCTGAACAGTAGGACCATTACTGCCACGAAAACTGTGACTGCCAAGAAGGCATCACGCATTGATACTACCAGTACCTCTAAGGCTTGGTCAAGAGTAATTCCTGACACCACATGTTATTGGCGGGGCTGTGTGACTATCAAACTTAGCTATCTGAAATTTTGGTTTTTGGCCTGATTACTTCAATTAAGGGCCTTTGTGGGCATATTCTAGTTCTGATCTCGAAAGCACAAGCCCAAAGTGCTCCGCCGGGGTCCCAGAGTCGTGTCACGAGCTGTTCTTTCGTGGGTGGTAGAGAGGCTTGATGCTGGAGAGAGAGTAGCGATAGCATCTGTCATTGAAGCCTTAGGGAGTGTTCCTGGCAAACCGGGAGCTAAACTAGCTATCTCTTCTTCGGGGGAAAAATTCGGGACTGTTGGAGGTGCCGGTCTTGAGCTCAGGGTAGAGGCGGGACTCAGAAAAATGCTGTCTGTGGCAAAGTCTGAAATGAGGAAGAAAGGAGGGAAGATCGAGACTTACTTACTATACAAGGATGGGAAAGGAAAAGAAGTTGTGGCCCTTGATAGCTTGTGCGGGGGTCGGCTGAAAGTGTCTTTGGAAGTCATTGAACCAGTTCCCCATGTACTGATTGCTGGAGGGGGTCATGTCGGTAAATCTGTCTCCATTGTGTGTGACACACTAGGGTGGCAACACAGTGTTTTTGATATCAGGAGCGAGTTCTCCAATCAAGAAAGATATCCTTCTGCAACTGAGATAATCTCATGCTCTGTTGTAGATTTCCTAAACATGGAAAATTCTTCCTCGGTAGCCAGATTCTCAGATATCCTAGTACTTGGACACGATTGGTCAGTAGATCAAGAGCTCCTAATAGGCCTACTTGGAATGTCTCCGGAGAATCTCAGGATCGGAGTCATTGGATCCAAGACTAAATGGAAGGGTTTTGTTGGTGCGGCCATTGAATCGGGGATAAGTGACGATGACTTATCCAAGGCTAGATGCCCGATTGGATTAGACATTGGTGCCGATACTCCTGAAGAGATAGCCGTGGCCATATGTGCAGAAATTCTATCGATGGAAAGAGACGCCAATTAGACGAAGACTGAAATTAGTCCTCCCTGACCGAGTGACGTGCGAGTAACCGTCGTCGGGATCATGTCCTTGTTATTGATGCCACTATTTAGTGGGTGTATTCTTTGGGAAGATTCTGTTTCGGTTACTGAAGAAATCGCAGTGGGTGAGGAAATTCGATCTTACACTGTGGTGGCACCGATTGATACCGGGATTAACGTCTATCACAATCACTTCATTATGAACGAGAGTTATCCCCAAACATTACTTGACGGCTTGAATGTCACAATGGTATGTGATATCTCTACTGAGGGTACTTGGCAGGAAAGATATGAAGCCGATAAAGCGGATTGCTGGGACTTGATTACACCTTCAGATATTGTTTGGTTCAAAGGGACTAGAATTATTGGTACATCCCCTGATAATGGAACTGAAATTCCAATCCTAGATGATCCTCAAGATGGACATGGTACGGCAGTCACGGGAGCTGTGCTAGATGCCAATCCGGATGCAGTGATTTTTTTCGTAGAGGGCTTTAGCGATGCTGCGGTTCTTGCTGCGGCCAATCAGCCATTAGTCGATATCATCACTACTAGTTTTGGACCCATTGGATCGGTACCGGTTCCGGGAATAGAAGATGCCACCAAGGTTGCAGTTGTTCAGAATAAGAAAATTCACGCTGGGGCGGCGGATAACTCCCCTTCTCCTGCTGTCCAGGACTCTACTGCTGGACCTCCTTGGAGCATTGGTGTTTCGGGGTATGCTGAGGAAGGCGACGATCAGAAAGAGACTATGAGTGGGTCGTATCCAGACATTGCCGCAGATTGGACTCAAATTCTTCCAAATCATGACGATATAGACGGATATCATGAAACCTCTGGTACCTCGTTTGCCACCCCCAGAACAGCCGGACTACTATCGAAGATCATACTTACTCTGAGATTCGAATATAATGACTACTCGTCTGGAGCCGATCCGATAATGAGATCAGGATTTTTGATACAAGGAGATGGTATGAATATCTCCAATGACCAATTACGGGATGCCCTAAATCAGTCTGCTTGGTATCCCTCATCATCCACATGGAACCCATTGTCAGGAACAATGCCAATTTCTCCTGTAGCGCCTTGCTCGCAAGTAGGCTGGGGAGTAGTCAATGAGAGCAATGTTCAACCCATTATTAATCACTTGAAAGGAGTGTCTGAGATGCCACAGAGACCTTCAGACGTTGTGATGTGCATGGAAGCCAATCAAGCAATTAGAGAAGCCTACTGGACATAGAAAATATACTTGAAAAAAATATTTATCTGCACCGATGGATTCAATAAAGAACTTCATCAAGTTAATTTGTGAGAAGAGTTACTCTGAGATGGAATCTCTCCTCACTTAGAGGCTCTAAGGAAATCTCCAAGATACTCAATATTGTTGAGAGTATAGAGGTGCTTAGTCATCTTTCTGTAACAAGAGAGGGAGTTATTCAACTGGCGGAAATAAGACTGAAAGAAGGCAAGAAGCTGGAAGATATTTCTGGAATCGATTGGCTCGAAGTAATAGAGGTTCTTGAGGAGGAGGAGGATTCCTTAGTAGTTAGCTTACTATGTACTCATTCTTTTGCTAAATCGGCCATAGAACTTTCAAATATCCAGGTTTACCCACCATATGGAATTGATTCTGTCAGGGGAATGGAGATCCGGATGTCCGGGCTTTCTGGTTCGGTCGGAAGGTTTGTATCCATACTCAGAGTCATACTCCCCCCTGACAAAATAAGTGTAAACTCAATAAGAGATGCAGAAAGAAATGGTTGGACTGATGGCCTAACTGATAAGCAGAAAGAAGTAATTTCTTATGCCATTAGAAGTGGTTACTTCAAACCAGATTCGAAGATCAAATTAAAGGATCTTGCCGAAGGCCTAGGGATGGCCAGAAGTACTCTTGGCGAACATATGAAAAGAGCTGAACATGAAATCATGAAGAAAGTGGCCGAGGATCTTGATTGACCCTAAGGGAGTCAAAACAAAACGCTCAAGTCGTTGACTGCCCCGGTTCGTGTAATGGTGCAGTACAGTCTACCCATGGTGCCCGGGCCAGACAAGATCAACTGGGAAGCCCAAGTAAATGGAAGGATGGTCAGTTTTCCTATAGACAGTAATGCCATTCTACTGGATATTCTACGAGATAAAGGAGGTAGCCTAGGTACCAAAAGAGGGTGCGATATGGGGACCTGTGGCTGTTGTAGCGTAATGATTGATGGAACGCCAAAACTGTCCTGTCTAGTGCTAGCACAAGAGGCAGACGGATGTGAGATTACCACCGTAGAAGGTTTGTCTTCTGGTCATCATCTACATCCGATTCAACAGACCTTTGCAGATTGTGGGGGCAGTCAATGTGGCTTTTGTACTCCCGGTTTTCTAGTAGTTTCTGCGGCTCTTCTAGAAGAGAATCCATCTCCTACGAAGGATGAAATAAAAACAGCAATTGAAGGAAATCTATGCAGGTGCACGGGTTACCAACAAATTGTTGAAGCTATTTCCAAGGCCTCTGAAATATTAGTATCTGGAAACGAAATAGAAGATTCAACTTCGCCTAAGAGTGATCCTCACCCAGGCTTTGCAGGAGAGTAGGCAGATGTCAATTGAAGATGATTCGTCCAGGATTGGAAAAGATTCAGACTCTCCGCCTCCCAATGAGATGGTTGGATATAGGCAGCAACCTGGAAAATTGCCATTTTCGAAACCCGGCTCTGGAGGCAAAAATCGCTTTTCGGAACCGACTGATCAATCGATGATTCCCGAGTCTAGAGGAGGAGGACTAGCTCAACCTTGGGGGTCCCATAAACACGATAGCCTAGTTAGTGGCCAAGTTATTGGTAAGCCAACTTCTCTGGTAGACAGTAATTGGAAGATTACTGGACAAGCCAAGTATGGGGATGATATTAGACTCCCTGGCGAGATTATTGGTAGAATTCTTCGAAGCCCTCATCACTATGCCAGGGTACTCTCTATAGACATTAGCAAAGCAATGGAGTTGCCCGGTGTCTTGGGAATAGCAACTGGAGATGATGCTCCGGGAAAGTTTGGAGTACTACCTGTGACTAAGGATGAGCATGCCATGGCTGTTGAAAAGGTCAGACATGTCGGTGATTTGGTTGCATGTGTGGCCGCAGTTGACGAGTTGACTGCCAGAGAGGCGTGCAGATTGATAGAAGTTGAATATGAAATCTTGGACTCGGTTCATGATATCAAGATGGGTTTGGAGAACTCTGAAAACCCAATCCATGACAGAGGGAAGTACCATATTGGAGAGTCAAATGTTCAGAAGAGGGTTTTCCAACAATTTGGAAATGTTTCAGAGATGAAAGAAAATTCCATTGCGAGTCATAAAGCCGATTGGACTTTCACAGGAGTTAATCATGGGTTTACAGAGCCGCATGCCGTAGTTGCTCACTGGGATCCTTCTGGAAGGCTGACCCTTTACACGCCACAGCAAGTCCCTCATTACCTCCATAGAGCTCTTGCGGACGTCTTGGAGGTACCGATGCACCAGATTAATGTCTACAGAACATTCGTCGGAGGTGGATTTGGAGGCAAATCCGATCCTTTTCCCCACGAGATGTGTGCAGCGATCTTGGCTCGCAAGACAGGTAGGCCAGTGAGAATAAACTTCGACAGAGAGGAGGTTTTTTGGGTCAATAGAGGGCGTCATCCCTCCAAGATATCTATGTCACTTCATGCAGACTCGGAAGGTAGATTGTGCGGAATAGAAACAGATGCGCTGATTGACGGGGGGGCGTTTGCCTCCTTCGGCCATGTGACAACCTACTACAACGGAGTTCTTCACACGGCCCCATATGAAATCGGAGCATTTCACTATACTGGAGCTAGGGTCTGGACTAACAAGCCAGCCAGCGGCGCGATGAGGGGGCACGGTGCAGTTAATTCAAGATGTGCTGTTGAGACTGGAATAGACGATTTATCGGAAAGATTGGGCGTTGACCCGATAGACTTCAGGTTAGCTAATCTCTTACCTCCACATAGCGCTACGATCACAGGATTTAGAGTGACTAGCATAGGAATGAGGGAATGTTTAGAGAGAGTTAAGAAAGAGTCTAATTGGGAAGAGAAATTTAGGAAAATGCCACTTGGAAAGGGAATAGGCATAGGATGCGGATTCTTCATTTCAGGAAGTGGGCTACCAATTCACTGGGACCCCAACAAATTCCCACATGCTACAGTCCATCTCAAGATAGATATGGACGGAGGAGTGACGGTTCATACTGGAGCGGCGGATATAGGACAAGGATCTGACACTGTTGTCGCTCAATCGGTCGCTGAAGTCCTAGGACTTCCCCTTGACATGATAAGGGTGAGGAGCAGGGAGAGCGACACATCGCCGGTTGATCTTGGGTCTTATTCATCCAGAGTTACTTTCATGAATGCCAATGCCGCTATATCTGCAGCGATGGAAATCAGAGATGAGTTGCTTAATGCGACCAGTGAAATCACTGGAGCCCCTACTGAGTCCTTGGTCATTGGTGACCGTAGAATATTCAAAAAAATTGATCCTGCGGTGGGCGTTTCCTATCTAGAGGCATTACACAGGGCCCAGGAAGATAGGGGCGCTTTGGTTTCGTCTGGGTCTTACAGAACCCCTCCCATGGGGAGGGCGCACAAGGGAGCGGCCGCTGGGCTGGCTCCTGCATACTCGTTCTCAGCATATGTTGCCGAAGTCGACGTTGATGTAGAGACGGGGCAGACGAAAGTGGAAAGAGTATGGGCCGCTCATGATTGTGGCAAGGCCCTGAATCCACTTGCTGTTGAAGGGCAGATTATTGGTTCATGCCATATGGGGATGGGACAGGTACTGAGTGAAGAAATGAAGTATGGGAGAACAGGACACCTCATTAATCCAGATTTACTTGACTACAAGATACCCACAGTTCATGAGATGCCTCACGTAACGCCGATAATTGTTGAGTCTAATGATCCGGAGGGACCCTTCGGTGCTAAAGAAGCTGGAGAAGGGCCGCTTCTCCCGATTTTACCTGCAGTGGTCAATGCTGTTTACGATGCCATTGGGGTTAGGGTCGATGAATTACCAATTACTCCTGATAGACTTTACAAGGAAATTGAGAAGAGATGTAGGAAAGAAAAGATTGGGGATCCTCTGGACTTGACTTCTCCAACTCTTCTTTTCTCCCCGTTGCAGGAAACTCTTGTAGAACGAGCGTCCTTGCATTCTGACAGGGATATTGAGAGACGTCATGATGATGATCCGCCTCCCTATCATAACGGTGCCCTATTCGGGCTTGATCCCGAAGTTCCCGGGGACGAACAGGATTCGAGATGGGGCGCGGTTGTCATCCCTCCTGAAGGTTATTTGGATAATCCTGGGCTAGCTGGTAGTGCTTGGAAGCATGCTGAGAGACGTCATAGGGAGGACTAGTAATGAGGATGCCTCCGTTCAATCTGCATAATCCATCAACTCTAGAGGGCGCCCTCGCGAAGGCTTCTGAATTGGAATCATCTGGTGAAGAATTCGATTGGATCTCAGGGGGGACTGACTTAATTCCCAATTACAAATGGCACCTCAATACCAAGAAGAATGTCATATCCCTATCGGGAATTGAGGAGCTCCATCAATTAGGGGAAGATAGAATTGGGGCGATGGTTACGCTTCAAGAATTGGTTGAGTCAGATTCTATACACCCGCTAATCAGCGAGGCGGCTAGCAAGGTTGCCAGTGTAATGATCAGAAGATCTGCCACACTTGGAGGAAACATTTGCTTGGATACTAGGTGCTTCTGGTATAACCAAACTGAGCAATGGAGAGAGTCGATAGAATGGTGCCACAAATGTGATTGTGGGACAGGTGCGGATTGTAGAGTGATCCCGAATCAGAATGAGCTCTGTGTAGCTACTTACCAGGCCGATATGGCCCCAGTTCTGATGTGCTTGGGCGCAACCATCCACCTCTCATCCCCAAGGGGATCCAGATCTATGCCTATTAACGAATTCTTCAAGCTAGATGGGATGACTAGGAATGTACTGGAAAATGGAGAGATAGTCACCCATGTTACACTGCCAGAAGACTTGTCTGAGTGGAAGGGAGACTATCAAAAATTACGTCAAAGAGAGAGTTGGGATTTCCCTGAGGCCGGAGTGGCTGTCACTTGGAAAATGGGAGCAGATGGGCCGGTTGGACTACGTGTAGCGACAACCGGCCTAGAATCCATACCATCTTTACATATTGAACAGGCAGAACAGGCGTTGGAAAATTGGAATGGGGAGGAGAGTATTCTGTCGCTTTCCGAGTCAATAAGAAAATCTGTGAAACCGGTTCTAAACACTTGGTTCCCGCCCTCTTATCGAAGGAAGATGGTCAAAGTTCTAACTAGGAGGGCTTGCAAGGGCATTATGGGGGGCCAATCTTGAGAACTGCGGTTATTTTTCTTTCAGTCATATTAGTGATGTGTCTTCTGGCGCCTTTCAGTGTATCTCAACAACCCAGTCCACCTGAATGGGGCTTGGGAATTGACCACCCTCAGGAAGATGAGGATGAGCCATTCATAGTCAATAATAGGGGAACTGTGATCATTAGATTCTTTGTTTACAATGATGAGTTGCTTCCGATTACAATTGACTTAGCATATGAAGTACCATTCGAGGGAGAGTTTGACGGACCGGAGTCCGAAACGATAGGTGCCGGGGATAACAAAACATTCTCTCTGACGATAGTCGGTATTGAAGTGGGGGACTTTTCGGCTGAAACAACAGAGGAGTTTAGTATCACAGGAACGTTAGTAGCCAGAGGTTCCGTACCTCAGCCAATTCCTGATTCAAGAGAAGGAGTGGGGGAATTACAGATTCCCACGATCCACTCACTAAGTGCGACATTGTCTGAGCCTGTCGGCCCCATGAACTCTGGTTCAGAAATGACTCTGATCCTAGAAGTCAAAAATCTCGGTAACGTAGTAGATAGGGTCGGTTCTGTTGAGGTCTCTGATAACTGCCCGTTGCTGACAACGGACAAAGGCCTTGATTCACTCACTACCAAAGATATATCCATTGGGGCACAAATTCAAGCTAGCCTAATAGTTACAGCGTCCCAGAGTCATCCGCAGAGGAACTGCGATATTGAAGTGACGGTTTCTTCCAATGGCGCGACAAACTCAGGGGGCTCTGAGATGTCAGAAGACAATGTTAGGGTCTCTGTTGAGCCTCCTCCAACAAATCAGGAGGACCAAGAAAGTCCGGGAGGAAATGATGACATCGTTGAAGAAGTAGTCAGTTCAAATCTGCCGTTTCCTGGAGTATTGTCTGCTGTTTCTGTCATTTTTTTGGCCTCAATGAAAAGAAGAAATAGTGCATAGGCGCCTTAGAATACAATTCTCATTAATCATGTCATTTGGTCCAAATTGGTAGGATTGACTTCAAAAACAAACCCGAACATATAATTGTACAATCGCGCTCCGCTCAGCACCGTAGGTGCTAAATTGAACCTAGGTTAGGAAGTTGATATTAGTGGAGGA
>DALF01000038.1:18424-20005 GCA_002499345.1 Euryarchaeota archaeon UBA170
CTAATTCTACCAATGATTTTCGTAGTTGGCAAGGCAACACATTACTCAGCATACTCTAGTGAGGGAGATTATGATGGACTTGCTCAGCTAAAGGACATGAGGGATAGTTTGGAGGATGAAGATGGCTACTCTATTGCAAACACTATGTCCACCCCCATGCTTGTGAATGACTGGAAATACCCCCACAGAACAATGCTATTGGTAATTGCTCCTGAAAAGCCGATTGATGAGACCGAAGCTGACTCTATTTACGACTTCGTGACAAAATCTGGAGGGAAGGTCATTGTAGCGGCTGATGGAACTAATGCTAATCGCCTGGCCATGAAGTTTGGAGTGACTTACTTTGACTCGCCTTTGCTCGATGAGAATCAATACTATGTTACTGAAAATGACGATGGTACAACCCAATACTCGTGGGAAAATGTATGGGGGATTGGTACGCTCGAAGAAGAGTCGACTGAATTTGGTAATGATGGATGTGGATCTTTCGAAATAGATCAATATGATGACTCATGTTCACTTCCAGTAATGTTCAGGAAGCCAACTGGAATGAAATTTGAAGAGACAGAGCGGGATCGGGAAGAACCGGGGCACAGAGATGTCACTGTTATCTCCAAGGCATCTCCCTCTGCATTTATTGACCTAATTGGGAATGGGGATTCTAGTGATTTTAGAAATCCTGCACCTGGTGATCTCGCCTTAATGATCAGAGCTGACTACCCGGAGATAGAAGTTTATGACAAGGTCAGAGGAGGGCAGGCGATTGTCGGTGGCGATATTGGTGAGGTCGAAGTTACTGGAAGTATTGTTTTTGTCTCAGATCCAGAGGCTTTCTCCAATATGCTGTGGACCGATGAAGTGGCCCAAGGAGAAGGTATTCCCCGGGTTTGTGAGGTAGTTGGGGCTTACCAAAGTTGCTGGAATGACGCCTTTGAGGATACTGACGGATCTCAATGGAATGGTAACGGTGATTACTTCCGACTACTGATATACTCAATGATGGAATTCGATAATCTTGATTTGTCGGGAGAGGTCAAGAGTGACTTGTCTAACTTTCAAGTGGTTTTCGATGAGAGCAGACATGTCACTGGAGTGGTTTCGGCACCGTTTGTTGAAGCTATGAGTACGGTTGTATTACTTACATCCAACACATTCCTCAAGTGGTTAGTCGTACTAAATGTGGGACTACTGTTACTTGTTGCTATGATGATCGTACCAGAGAAGGAGAATTGGAGGCACGTTTTCGATCTTACAAGGTTCTCTGAGAGGCCGAATAAGCTAGACCCGGGAGAATACAGAAAGAGAGTTCAGCAGGCACTATTCACTAAAATTAGAGTTCATCATGATCTGACCAGAGATCAGATGGCACTGAAGCCACCTGCCGAAATCCAATCCATGATTGGAAATCCCAGACTGGTCGAACTGGCCTACTCAAAGGAAAGGAAATACTCCCCGAAAGAGCTCAGAGAGCTGATGCAGGCCATCAGACGCTGGGGAGGCGGTAACTGACCGCAAACGCAATAGACAAAAGTAATGAGAAACTGGAGATAATAGTATGAACGCAACACCACCAGCAGAAAA
>DALF01000050.1:0-14592 GCA_002499345.1 Euryarchaeota archaeon UBA170
CTGCCGAGATCGCATAGCCCGGTATTGCGGTGGATTCGAAATCCACTGTCCATTGGACGCGGGGGTTCAAATCCCTCTCTCGGCGCCACTAGAAGCCCGGCACATCTTCTGATGTCCTGATAGAGACGACTCGCGTATTGGGCCCTATCCTGACTTGTGGCCTACCGTTGAACTCGCCTACTTCACCATTGAGGATAGCTATCTCGTCCCCTCTCGAGAGGCCAGCGGCAAGAACTGGGATGAACTGCTTGAATGCGATTACTCCAGCGGACCCGGACTGATCTACAAGGGTAACCGACCAACGAGAAATACCAATTCCATTTGGAAAGGCGTCAATTGACCATATTCTCCCAATTACATTGATTCTGGTCTCTATCTCAACAATCGGAAACGATTCCTCGTCATTGACTAGAGCGATTGAAGATGACTCATCGATATCTAAAACGACCTCTCCCCTCCAGATAGATGGAATTGCGTCCTTTACCCTAACTTTCACATCATTTGCAATTGACCTAGTGATATCCGAGGGAGAGCCATACCTACTTGGCCTCACCTTGGCACGATCGTATCCGTCCTGAAGCCTGAAAGAAAGGTCTACTCCCCCGTCGTCCTTGAGAGATGGCCCCCTGAGATCGGATACCGTACCCGTTGCGTCGACCCTTGTTCTGATAGATCCTATGGGAGTAATTGGCCACGCGTGCCCGAATCTCTCTATTCTCGTCTCCGAAGGTAGTTCGAGGTCGTGCCCGCCACTCTCGCATATTCCCCTAAGGTCGCATCGCCTACATCTCGCCTTAGGATCTGGGTCTAATGGCGGATCTGAGGGCTTGCCTCCGATATCGAAGTAACGCAGGGGAGAAGGATCCGCCGGACAGTCTTCCAAGGAGGGAGTAGTTGCGTGTATGGAGGAATAGAGTCCTTTGAGTTCAATAGAGTAGTTCTCAAGTTCCTCATAAGAAGGTAATTCGACTTCTTTCACTGTTCCTGGGCCAAGGTACCAGATTGCCAGAGACTCGATCTCTTCTGCTCTGTCGTGCGTCTCCCACCAAAGCCACGCATAGAGTCTGAGTTGTTCCAGATAGCCCCCTGATCTGTCCCCCTTCCCTTGTGATGCCTTGATGTCTATCACGGAGGGCCTTCCTGACCACCTGTAAACCAAGTCATATTCTCCTTGGAACCAACCTTCGGGATGCGAGGTTGTCTGAGTGAATGAGCCTGCATCTGGGTCGACGAACCAAGGGCGAGCGATTTCCCACGCCTCCATCCAACTCGGATCTAATTCGGGACCCTCTGCACAGGGATGCGGTTCGGACCAGAATAGAGGAAATCCATCTGGCGATGGCCACTCCGGACGATTAGTGCCACCCCTCCAAGACTCCAGTGTTTCGACATCTATCGAATTGAGGCATTTCTCAACTTGATCTAAATGCATCCTAATGCCATTCTCTACCATCTCACGACATTCTAAAACATCAGCAGAGTCAGCTGTCCCGACTCTGTTAGTTAGTGACTCCCAATCTCTGACTGCGTCATCCCAGCATTTCTGGAAATGCGAATCAGCTCTCATCATTGCCCACTGTTCCAGAGTATTTCTGTCAGTAGGCCACTCGGATCGCTCCAGTGGTTGAATAGAGGGGCCTGGCCATAATTCCCCGAACTCATACGCAGGCTTTCCATCATCCAGGATGGGAGATGTGAGGATATCTTCAGACTCTCCTGGGACGAGAGATGGGGAGTCCCGTAGTACTCTTGAGATGCAAGCCTCTGCGGCATTGCCTCTGATTATTTGCGGGGGAAGGGGCCCCCTAAGCTTGGGGATATTGTTGTAGTACCAGAGCCTCGGGCACGCTTTCCATGTTACCATCTGAGATGCTGAGAGCCTCCTGTAGGGGTTTGCTATATTCGATTCAGGGCTCGCTGAACTCACTGGCACTATGCAGTTACGAAGGTCGGAGACCTATCAACCCAACGCGAATCGCGCTCAGGGCCTCTTGTCATTGAGCCACACTAGCATTACCTCAGTCCTCTCAAAAGTAGGGGTAACCTCCACAATAGCCACTGGCTCTGATATTTCTTTTGCTATTTGCTCCGCCACTGGCACTGGAATCTCAATCCTACCTTTCTGGCGGTCGTAAAGCATGAATCTGGATGGAAGGCCAGTGAATTCGGATATCTCAGAAATCCATGACTCTTGGAGATCGTCATCGGTGTATAGTGCACCGAAAATTAGTGTCGCATCATCACTTAGGGTCTCGTGTGGGGAAATCGTAGCCTCTCCCCTGCGTAGGAATCTCCTCCTCATCTGTCCGGCGTCTTTGTACACCGAAGTGCAGTACTTCAGATGAAACCCATAATGCTCCCTAATCTCATCATCAATAGGATCTGGAGCTCCGATTGAGGCCGCCATTACCCTGTCTCTCAATGACTGAGCGAGTTCCGATGATCCTTTCGCGCCTGCAGTAATCTCTGTTGAGAGGTTGAATCCCCTGAGTTCCATATTGTCATGGTTACCAACTGTTATCTCCAGCTCATTTAGATTCATGAAGCTGACTTCGAAGTCCCTGAGTTCTTCGATGATTCGGAAAAGCTCCTCTTCCCTATCTGGCTCACAGGGGAGCTCTACTCCGGTCAGGATTCCTGCATCCGAACATGCTTGGATTATCTCCCTGTAGTCCTCAGACTTTAGGTCCAAGAAATGAAATCTTATCTCATCCAACCCTGCATCAGCGAATTCCTTTGCCCACTGCTTCTTGAAGGGGATACTAGTGTAGAGGTGAATGTGGAAGTCAGCGCCGAATTCTTCTTTCAGTCTCTTGATGCCCTCAATGCTTCTCTCCTTGGCCATTAGGGGATCCCCACCTGTTATCCCTGCCCCTGTGGCGCGCATATCCCTAGCTTCCTCGATCACATCATCGAAGCTCTCGCATGGCCTCTCATTGGCATACATGAAGTCAATCTCCCTCCTTGTCTCTGATAATGGGCAGTAATCGCACCTCCAATGGCAATGCCCGGTGATGAACAGTACCAGTTTACTACCCATCTGACACTGGATGCATCCCTCGCAGTCAGACATATCCGGCGTCTCCGGAATATCTCTGATTTGAGGTAGTATAGTCATTCAATCACACCTTCGCATTCTCAATAATCCACTTGTGGAATCCCCTGTCCGGGGATAACTCCGGATGAAAAGTCAGTCCGATTATCATACCGTTCTTCACACCAACAACCTCATCCCCATGAGTTGCGCATATATCGTCATCGGCAGAGACGAATCTTGGAGCTCTGATGAAAATCCCTGGGAATTCCCTATCCAAGAGAGAGGAGTGTACGGCCCCCTGGAATGATTCGTACTGGGAACCGTATGCATTCCTATTGAGGACTGCGTTGATCAGAGGAGGGGCCCCGTCCTGCGGGTCGGCCAGAAGTATGGCACCTGCACATGTTCCAAGAATGGGCTTGGAGCGATTCGACCTTATCCACTCAAACATCCCAGGCATCAGGGAGGATGCATCGTCCTTACCGGTTTTCCTCATGGTCGTGGACTCGCCACCAGGAATTATCAGAGCATCTGGATCTGAGGAGTGTAGTTGTTCTAGCTTCCTTATCTCAATTATCTCGATCGGGATTCCACAATCCCCTGAGGCCTCATTAAGTGCGCTGATATGAGCGTGCCTAGCGCCTTGGAGCATCACCAAGCCCACCCTAACCATGACTCCCCGTCCGGACTTCCAGAGATGAACCCTATCGTACATGCGATGGGCTGAAAGACTGGTTATCACACGAGTACACATGGCGGAGTACGGGCGCATACACAACTTCGGAGCAGGACCAGCTGTCCTCCCTCTAGAAGTGGTGAATGATGTGGCGGCCTCTTTGCCAAACCTGAGTGGGAGTGGTTTCGGGCTACTCGAGGTGTCACATAGAAGTACGTTCTTTCAAGAAGTCATAGACTCGGCCATCAGTAGACTCAGGAGAATACTGTCCATACCGGAAGACTACCACATACTATTCCTCCAGGGAGGGGCTTCGACTCAGTTCTACATGACTGCCCTGAATCTTCTTGGGGACGGCGACAAGGCCGACTTCCTAGTTACTGGGGGGTGGTCACAGAAGGCCCTCAAGGAAGCCAACAGAATAGGTGACTGTGTGGCATCATGGGATGACTCAGACAGGGGATTCAAATCTGTCCCCCTGAATGGGGAGTTCGAAGTCAGAGAAGACGCAACATACGTTCACTACACCTCCAATAACACACTATTCGGAACCCAGTACCACAGGACCCCTGATGTAGGCCAAGGACACCTAGTGGTAGATGCAAGCTCGGATATTTGTGGCGTTCCGATAGATGTCTCCGCCCATGATTTGATCTATGCGGGAGCTCAAAAGAATCTGGGCCCTAGTGGAGTTACTATGGTGATTCTTTCTCCCTGGGCTGTTTCGAGAATAGGGGAGGAACTTCCCACGATGCTTGACTACAGGACTCACATCTCCAAGGGGTCCATGTTCAACACGCCGAACACATTCGGGATCTTCGTCTTGGACAGGGTCCTTTCATGGGTGGAGAAAAACGGGGGGCTCCAAGGAGCTATTGAGAGGAACAGGGCCAAGTCCACATTGCTCTACGAGGAGCTGGACAGGACCCCCTTCTGGGTTCCTCATGCTGATGCCGAGTCGCGGTCTGTGATGAATGTCACATGGAGGATGAGGGATGAGGAACTGGAGCGTGTTTTTCTCGAAGAGGCGAACAAGGCAGGCCTTGGTGGCCTCAAGGGACATAGGAGCGTCGGAGGCATCAGGGCCAGCCTGTACAATGGTTGCCCTATCGAGAGCGTTGAAGCGTTGGTTGACTTCATGAGGAGATTTGAGTCAATTCATGGTTAGTGGAAGCATGGAAAACGAGGACATAATCCGGATATTGGACCTCACACTACTGGATAGGGACGCGTCAGAGGAGGAACTGATTGGGCTGTGCGAGAGAGCGGTTGCCCATGGTACTGCCGCGGTCTGCGTCTTTTCAGAGCACGTTGGTTTTGTCAGGAGTCGCCTATCAAGGGAGGTGAGGGTAGCCTCCGTGGTGGGTGGCTTCCCAGAGGGGTGGAAGGATCCATCAGAGGTTTCGAGGGCCATATCCCAGTCTGTTGACGAGGGAGCTGATGAGATAGACTGCGTCTTGGAGCCCAAGCAGCAGGATGGTTTTCCTGGAGAGTCTGAATTGGCCCTCCTACTAGCCATGAGGGAGGCATCAAGAGACAAGACCCTCAAGGTGATCATAGAAACCCCCCTTCTGGACGAGCATTCGATTAGGGCAACATGCAGGTTGGCCATGGCCTCTGGGGCTGATTTCGTAAAAACCTGCACAGGCAAGAGAGGAGACTGCACTGACGAGGATGCCAGAATACTCTCCATGGAGGCGAACAGGCACCTCGTGACAATGGGAGAGAGGAAGGGAGTGAAGATCTCAGGGGGGATAAGGAAAACAGAGGATGCCCGGAGGATGCTCTCTATAATGCAGAAGGAAGGAATATCCACGAGTAGTCCGAATGAGTCCAGGATAGGTGCCTCATCATTGCTGGATGATCTAATTGATGGTGGGCTCGGCAGGAATTGAACCTGCGATCTTCGCCATGTGAAGGCGACGTCATAACCCCTAGACCACGAGCCCCGTGTCATGCAACAGAGTCGTGCAGATAAGGATGGCGAGACATAAAACATATTCTTCTCAAGATGATTGAATCCTGACAAAATCAAATATTTTCCCATCTACTAGCGAGAAAACATTGACCCACTGTAATGAAAAAGAACGCATCACTTCAGAGGGCATGAGTGGGCCAGAAGAACTCTCGCTGACTCAGAGGCTGGATTTCAGTATCCTCAGGGAGGGCGACACTTGGAGGGCTTTCGGCGTCGCTGTCGTGCTGTTCTGCGTCATCGGATATTCCTCGCTGTCCCTTTTCGGAATGACCTCCTCGATATACGGAGTCTCTGGAGACGTCAATGAGGTGTACGATTTTGAAGCTCAATCACTGAACAGAACCGGCATTGACAGTATTATCGCCGATGAGAACGGCACTGTTCATTTGAGTTCTCTCAGGGGGAGTGTCGTTATCCTGGACTTCATGGCAGTGGATTGTGCGAACTGTCACTACGTGCAAGAGCACATTGAGAACAATATTGCTGAGTGGAGCGAGCTCGAGGGAGAGTATCCCGTGGTAGTAGTTTCAGTGGCGGCCTGGTACAGATTTGGTGAAACATTCGCGCAGATCAATTCGACCTTCGGGGATCATGATTCTGAGAAATTCATGAATTGGACTGTGGTGAATGGCGGGACTGAATCAATAATCCTGGAAAATGGATCGAGGGGCGACATGGCCGAATACTACTCTGCTCAGCTTATCCCATTGGTCCTAGTGATTGACCATGAGGGGTATGTGGTAGCGAAGGATAATACTGGGACTCCCTTGGATAGGTGGGAGGCTTTTGACAACGCGGTTCTGAAGGCCAATGAGGGCGATGCAGAGGACCTAAGGATCGGCATAGCGAAATCGGACAGATCGGTCACAGGCGTATTCATCATCGGACTTTTCCTTGGAGTATTGGTGTACTTTTCCCCTTGTGCCTTCCCTGTCTTACCTTCGTACATCACCTACTACCTCAGTCTGGGGATGAGGGAGGAGGAGTTGCATGCAGAGGGGAAGATAAGCAGGAGAATGCCAGGTTCATTTGAGATTGGGGGCTTTGCCGCTCTCGGGCAACTGACGTTTTTCGTGTCCGTTGGGGTTGTCATCTTCGGGTTGAGCGAGGTCGTTAACCTGTCGGGGACTTTCCATACCATAGCTGTTGGAATTGCATGTCTGCTCGTGGTACTGGGTAGCCTGATGCTTCTTGGTTGGACCAGTGAGATGATGTCTTTCGTGCAGAGGTGGTTGGACAGGTACCAGACAGAGGAGTCCGATGAGGTTTTCACACCACGGAGAAACATGTTCCTGTGGGGAATAGGCTACTCGGCCGCGTCTGTGGATTGTACGGCCGCTGCGGTTTTCCCGTTTGTGGCATGGTTGGCGGTTGTCGGAGAGGGGGCCTTCGTGGCTGGCCTCGGCGGATTGATCCTCTCTGTGACCTTGCTGATGGTAATGGTGACGGTACTTGTCGGAATGGGACGGCAGGCGATGATTAGCTTCCTGAGGAGATCCACCGGGGTGGTCAAGGCGACTGGCTCTTGGATGATGATCTTCGCTGGTTTGGGACTCTTGGTCTACCTGACGCAGACCGAGGTCGTTTCCGGAATAATCGGATGACCTAGCTGGTGTGAACACGCGAAATGATTTCAACGGGCGCCCCTCAGGACTGTCGTGGAAGTCGAGCTGGTGCCCATCTCATGGCTGAAGCCCCACGAGGAGGTCAAGCCTGGCAACGTGGACTCCTTGCACGACATAACACTGCGTTGGAACGCATACACCAAGCCCCTGCTGGTGGACGGGCACACCGGAACCATCCTCGATGGCCACCACAGGTACCACGTGGGGCTTAGGATCGGCTTGCTCCGCCTTCCAGTCATCAAGGTCGACTACCTGGATGACGAAGGAATCGAGCTGGACATATGGCCGGGGAGTAACTTGGAGGCATTAACGAAGCGGGAGGTGGTAGAAATGGCCCTATCGGGAAAATTGTATCCACCCAAGACCAGCAGGCATCGATACAGTGATTATCTCCCTGCTATCGCTGTCCCCCTCGATAGTATGAGATCCGAGTAGTGGTCGCATCATTTGGGATTCCAACGGAAGCTGTCACTGGCTTGTTGTCCCTGTAGGCTTAAACTGTACCCGCTATACATTCACTCTGTAATTTCTATAGAATCCCTATGTGACTGTATGTTGAGAAGCTCTTCACCCATATTTATTGAATAAGCACACATCCTCCTAAGAGATTCAGAGATACGATAAAAAAACAATGCTTCGGAAGAATCCAAATCAGACGTAATCAAGGCGATTTCGAAATTCTCTAGATCTTTCAAGGTACCAAGAAGTTGTCCTTTCGCGGAATGGATTTCTGAAATTTTTCGTCTCCTTAGGTTTGAAATCAATAGCTTAATTGAGGATTGCCAGACTTGTGTTGATGACATCGGCATGGAGTCTATAGAGAGGGGAGAATCGCTAGATCTATCCAAGGTCAGTTTGCAAAGTGCATATGAGTGATCCCCCATCCTTTCCAATGTCCTGACGACCTTCCCAATCCCGGAGGCTTCCCACCTCGAGGTTCCCAGTGAGTCTTCGATGCTGGCAGATTCCAGTATCTGGCCGACTTGCCGCTCGAGTAGTAGCCTGATGGCATCAACTTCTTGTTCTCTGTCGTGACAGTCCTCCAGGATTTCTTTGTCCCCTCCTGACAGCACATCTATTACATCTCTAATCTGACTGGATATCAGGAGATACATCCTATTCAAACTGGAATAAAGTGGCATTTCTGAGGGATTGAGAAGATTGATCATCTCTATGCTGGATTCCGACTCGGCGGAAATCTCCACCCCCCTAGTGGAATTGATGAATTTTCTGAATGTTTTCCTATGATTCCTTTCGAAACCTTTCTGCGATTTGATTTTGATAACTTGTGAGCCCGCTAGATATGAGCCAACTAAGTGGTCATGGACCATTTCATCTGGAATCTTGCTGAGGTCTAACTCCACCACTCTCTTTCTGACTAATGACGTTGCCTCTGGTACAATTCGGAGAGTCCCTGAAGGTCGCCATTCAATTCTGACTTGGTCCTTTGCAACAAGACCGTGTTCATTGACCCATTTTTTGGGCAGGCTAACTATGTACGTCGAGCCACCTGTCAGTTGAACTTTTCTTATTTCGGACTTCGGGGGCTTTCCTTGGCTCACGTTAAATCCGTCATAGGCATTAACTAAATAGTTTTTTATTTTGAGCAGTGTAACGAAAATTAATAAAACTATATATTCAATATATTTTTTAATCAATATACTAGATATATTTCGCCACAGGCTATATGGAACCGATAATGACCCTAGTCCTGATTGTGTCTTTGGTGGTTTGTGCCTACATGTCATGGAACATAGGGGCTAATGATGTAGCCAATGCAATGGGCACTTCTGTCGGCTCTAGAGCACTTACGCTCAGGCAAGCGGTGATCATAGCCGCTATATTCGAGTTCGCTGGAGCGTTCTTCGCTGGTGACGCGGTTACCGACACCGTCCGAAAGGGAATTCTGTCAGTCGATTTCGAGACTGTCACGGATGACTTCGCCAACGATCTCATGTACGCTTTCATAGCCGCGATGATGGCGGCGGCCGTCTGGTTGACCATCGCCACTAGGTTCGGCCTGCCTGTTTCTACGACCCACAGTATCATCGGCGGGATCGTTGGGGTCGGTCTGGTGCTGGAGGTACAGCATGACACCTCCCTGATTGACTGGGAGGTCATCAGGAAGGTTGTGATGTCGTGGGTCGCAAGCCCTCTAATGGGAGGATTGCTGGCGTTCTTCACGTTCTTCATAATTAAAGAGGCTATTCTGGAGGCGAAGGACCCCATTGCTAGATCTAGGTGGCTAGCACCGGTATTAGCCATCCCGACATTCTTCGTTCTAGGACTCGCCCTCCAGTTCAAGGCCCTGAAGGGCTTCTTCGGCAAGGCAGAGTCAGAGGGATGGATAACAAGCAAGTACGACTGGCTTCCAGTCAAGGAGAACGGGTCATGGAATCCTATGGATCCAAATGCCTGGTTCCCGATTAACAGCCTCATACTTGCTGGAATGATATCGGTCATCGCCGCAGGAATGCTGGGCTATGTCCTCAGGAACTACGATTTCAAGGGAGAGAAAGACGGTTTTCACGGAGTCGAGAAGATCTTCGTTTGGCTGCAGGTGATTACAGCCGCGTACGTCGCTTTCGCCCATGGGGCCAACGACAGATCCAATGCTATCGGGCCAATGGCGGCAGTCTATCAGATACTATCCAGTGGGGGCGAGCTCACGGCCAAGGCTGACGTGCCTACTTGGTTGGTACTTCTTGGGAGTGTTGGAATTGCAATTGGTGTCATGACATGGGGATGGAGGGTCATGGATACTATCGGTAAGAAGATCACTGACATCACCCCCACCAGAGGATTCGCGGCTGAGTTCGGGGCTGCTACGACCATCCTGATATTCTCAATGCCCTTCCTGGCAGTGCCTGTCTCGACAACACACACACTGGTTGGTGCAGTGGTCGGGGTTGGACTTGCGGGAGGTGCGAAGGCGGTCGACTTCAGGGTCTTCGGCAAGATATTCGCTTCTTGGGTGGCTAGCCTCCCAGCCGCTGGCTTCGGTTCCATCGTGATCTTCGTCGCTGTGGCTTCGGACCCGATCAAGCTACTAGTCGTGATTCCAATAGCACTGGCGGGTGTTGGATACGTCATCTGGAAGACCAGTGGGGACGAGATCTACGTAGAGGACGCACTTGCCGAGGCGAGTGTGAAGGAGACTGGCGCGCCGACTTACTTCGAGTTGTTCCACACTCATGCAGAGGCAGTCAACAAAACCGTTGGGCACATGCTAACTGCCGTCAATGCGGCGGCTGATGGGAAAAATCCAGGTAAGGAGATAGAGGCAACGGTCGAAGCGGAGCTTCATGCTGACAATATCAAGAACGACCTAAGGAAGGCGATTGGTTCGGGACAGTGGAGCCTGCTTCTAAGGTCAGAGGATTTCATGGAGATGCTGAGCAAGCAGGACAGGATTGCCGACTATGCTCAGAATGTGGCTGAGCAACTTTCATTCAGGCCCCTGTACGATAACGCTGAGGCTAGAGCCGCCCTGAAGGATATGGGCGAGTCAGTGGCGAAGACTGCATCCCTGTATGAGGAGTCAGTAACTGCCCTTCGTGACCTAACACTATCTGGGTACACCAGAGCTGGCAGGGAGAGACTTGGTGACCTGATCGATCGGGTCAACCTGGCTGAGCACGAAGCCGATCTAGTCGAGGGAAGAGCCGCGTCACTCGTGTTCACAGAAGGTGATGACGACGCTCTGGCGGCTATGCACATGTACAGGGTCCTGCAAAGGATGGATGATGTAGCGAACGCATGCGAGACAGCTGCAAATTCCTTCCTTCCACTGGTGTACAACAACTAGTGGCTCCAGCCTGACTCGGATGCGAGTTTGTCGGGACCTCTATCTTCGACCATGTCGATGACCTTGGTGAACATCCTCCAGAATACGAAAGCGACAACCAACCCTGTGACAAGATCGAACAGATAGTGTTGCTTCGTGGCCATGATGCTGACACAGAGCAGTGCCCACTCGACCCAGAGAAGTACCAAGAAGGGCTTGGAGAAACGACTCTCGTGATAGTCTCTCTGGACCCAGTGAGTGATGAGCCTGGCCAGTAGGGAAGAGTGGACGATGTGCAGGCTGGGCCATGCGTTCCAGGGGTTGTCGGAGACGTGTATGAACGTGAACAGCGCCTCCTCCAGCCAGTTAGGGGGATTGGTTTCCCAGTGCGTATCCAACTGGTCCCTTAGGTCTATCTCAGCGGGCAGAAGGAGGAAGAACAGCACACAGAACATCGTGGCCATGAAGAGACCCTGTACTCCCAGTGCCAGCTCCATCCTTCCCCTGTCATCCCTAGGAGCTAGGGCCAGTGTCGCGGGATAGAACAGGTATAGGGCGACATAGGGGATAATCATCCAGTTAATCACAGGCAGACTCCTATCCAGGGCGATCTCAGGGTCCCATACCGTGCCCAGGTATTGTGCCGCGATGTTGTTTGAGATGAAGTAGGGTGCACCAATGGAGAACATGCCAACGAAGAAGATAGAGATGAGAAATGAGAAGCCTCCCAGCGACTCCCTGCGTGACCAGATTGGCCTCCAGACGCCCTTCCAAGGTCTCAATATCTTCAATGGGGCGTTGTCGTCCATGCCTTTCCTAGATATATCTAGGTCATGAATTAAGCGATTCTCAATTTTCATCGGGAAGTGCTTTCGACCCTAGAACTGTAACCAGAATAGACCCGACGATGGCATAGACGAATGGCCAGAGATTGGTCAGACCTCCTTCTAAAGCTGGAGTTGCACCTATAGTCGGATGGATAAGATACATGTAGAACTCAGAATCTACAGGAGGTTCGACTAGTCCATATATGGCTACAGACGCTAATCCGGCTAGGCACCCCAGCAAGGCCCCTCTGGAGGAGACGCCGTTCCAAAGTGTGAGTAGGACTGGTGCGACTGTGGCAGCTGCCAGTATGTCTGCAAAGAGAAAGATTCCGAAAACGCTCAATGCATCGAATTTGAAGCCTAGGAGGGTTGGGCCTGTTGCTAGATAGATTGCCACAGGCAACATTGACAACGTAATTGCACGTGAGATTTGTAGATCTGCCTCTCCGTCTGATAAATCCCTAGAAACAGAAGCCACTATGGCATTCTGTAGCGTATCCGTACTAGAGCAGACCAGGGATATCACGAGAATGACAAATGCCCCTACTATCAGAGTGTTCCCCTTGTCGACCAAGTGGAAGAATGCCAGAGATGGTTCTGAGACTCCTCCTTGGCCAGCGGCTACAGTTCCCAAGACCCCCATGACGAAAACCAGCGGGAAGACCATTCCTGCGGCTAGGAGCGCCCCTTTCTTCAGTGCTTCATCGTCCTTGGAGGCATAGGCCCTCTGCCAGTTTCCTTGGGAGAACATCTCCGCGGCGGTTATGGCGACGACTAGTGCCAGTCCTGACTCGAATGAACCCATGTAGTCCATGCTCCCAAGCAACGACCAGTCATCATCAGTGTTGTAAGCTAGGGCATCATCCACTAACTGCCCCATATCAAAACCAAAGAGTAGGACTACCAGGGTAGTGACAAAAAGTACGATCGTCCATGCCTGTATCCTATCAGTTGCCAGTGATGCTGGGAGTCCTCCGTAAGCGGTGTAGGCAGCAGTTACCAGACCGACGAAAATCATGGGCATCAGGGGATCCATTCCAGCTAGGTGTTCCATGGCCTTCCCGATTGCTGTGAATTCGGCGAAGAGGAAAGTGAACATGTAGAGTATTGATATCACACCCACATATACCTGCATTGGACGACCGAGTCTGTGTTTAGCATAATCAGCCAGGGTGACGCCTTGTGGCAGTCTTTCCCTAATCATCGGCCCCACGAATGCCAGAAGTAGGAAGGGGGTTGCAGCCGATGCCGCATAACCCATAACATCCCAAAATCCCCCGTAGTAGGCCACTTCAGATGGAGTGAGTAGTACCCAAACCCCCATACCAGAAGCGAACAGGCTCAGCCCTATTCTGAGCCAATCCTGGGATCCTCTCGCTGAGAGGTACTCATCGACCCCTATTTCCTCATCGTTCGTTGCTTGGTATGCAATGTAGCCAAAGATACCAAGCGTTGCAATCATTAATCCATATGCGACGTTCGTGTCCATTTCTCTTCCTCCGCTGGCATTACCCAGATCAGGTCCATGGGTCGCCACACGAGGTGGCCTCTCAGCAAATGCTCCCCAGTAGTCTCTACTGACTGGTAGGGTAAATTAACTTTGACTCAGTCATTCTTGTTGCATGAATGGGTAGGTCCAATCTTGAGGGGGCTCGATGGTTCTCTTGACAGACCTCGGGCTGATCCATCTAAGTAAGTTCAGGGGGCCACCTGCTTTGTCATTGGTCCCTGATGCTCTTGCGCCTCCGAAGGGTTGCTGTGCCACCACCGCACCAGTAGGCTTGTCATTGATGTAGAAGTTTCCAGCAGTGAAACGAAGTGCCTCGAATGCCTTCTGTATATTGTCCTCATTAGTCGAGAAGATTGAGCCAGTGAGAGCATATGGGGATGCCTGGTCACAGATTTTCAGAATCGCATCGAAATCGTCGTCGTCATATAGGTAAACTGTTAGAACTGGGCCGAATATTTCCTCGATCATGGACTCTGAATTGGGATCTTCGGTCAGGATAATTGTTGGCTCGATGAAGTAGCCCACGGTATCGTCATATCCTCCGCCACAGAAGACCTCGCAGGAATTCCTTTTCGAGGCTCTTTGGATGTAGCCGGATATCTTATCGAACGCCCTCTTGTCTATCACAGCGGTCATGAAGTTAGTCAAGTCTCTAGCGTCCCCCATTGTAATCTTGCCAATCTCATCGGATAGTTCGTCAGATATCCCTTCCCATACTGATCTAGGGATGTAAGCACGGCTAGCGGCTGAGCACTTCTGGCCCTGGTATTCGAACGCCCCCCTGAGCAAGGCGACGACAAGCCCCCTCCTGTCGCAGTCTGGATGTGCGACGATGAAGTCCTTGCCCCCTGTTTCGCCGACAATCCGAGGATATGAATTGAGCTTTGGCAGAGCTAGCCCGATTTCCTGCCATAGGCCTTGGAAGGTAGCTGTCGACCCAGTGAAGTGTAATCCCGCGAAATTAGGATTTGATAGCGATGCTTCGGTTATCTCTGCACCCGAACCGGGAAGGAAGTTGATTACACCCGGAGGGAGTCCCGCTTCCATCATCAGCCTCATCAGATAGTAATTTGAGTAGTATGAATTCCTACTAGGCTTCCAGACACTGGTGCAACCCACTATTGCAGGCGCGCTTGGCAGGTTTCCCGCGAT
>DALF01000050.1:14922-73525 GCA_002499345.1 Euryarchaeota archaeon UBA170
CTCGTGAAGTTGAATGGGGTGATCGAGAGAACAAATCCCTCTAGAGGCCTGATCTCTGTCGAGTTCACAACTCCCTCTGGGGAGACTAATGGCTGGAAGTCATCATGAAATCCCCTTGCATAGTGGCAGTTGAACCTCCAGAAGTCTATGAGCTCACAGGCGGAATCAATCTCTGCTTGGAATGCGGTCTTGGACTGGTTGAGCATGGTTGAAGCATTGACCCTCATCCTCCACTCTCCTGCTAGGAGGTCGGCGCACTTCTCGAAGATTTTGCATCTTTCCTCCAGTCCGATTTCAATCCAGGATTTCTGAGCGTTAACTGCAGCTGAGCAAGCTGATTCCATCTCCCTCCTACCAGCCAGATGGACATTCGCAAGAATGTGCCCGTGGCTGTGTGGGATGACCTGCGGTATCGTGTCACCGGTGAAAACCTCCTCTCCGTTGATTATGCAGGGTATCTCGATAACCTCGGACATCTGCCTGTCAATCTCTTGGATTATGGAGTTCCTTTCAGGGCTTCCCGGGGCATATCCCAGTATAGGCTCATTCAGTGGTTGCACAGTCATGGTGTTCGCTGATGACGCCCATCTAACATTGTTACTGTTTGGGAGCCCGGGTTGTTTTATCCTATTGCCACCATTTCTTATCGTCTTCAGTCGGCTCTAATTCCTCAATTGAAACCCACTGTCCATCATCAACATTCCACTGCTTCCGGCCAATAGGGAGTTCAAATCCCTCGTAGGGAAACCATCCTCCGTCGAACCAGTCCCTTCTACCGGAGTCATCTCGGTCATCGAGACTCCAGCCGGCCGCCCCTCCCTCGTTCTGAGCGTAGTAGTAGAGTCGATGGAGGGTTTCCTCTTTCCTATACCAATCCCTGCCGTTTATTGCTTCTGACTGCCTGAAAAACGCTCCGATGTATGATTGATCTGGGTGCTCAGTGATTGATATCGCATCTGGCCCGGGAGGTAGTTCTCTGGGAATTGAAGTTGGATCCTTGGGGCCTATGATTCCCGTCCTTATCATACTCAGGCCCATGAATTGAACGAAGAGCCCTGCCATCAAGAATGGAATTACGAAAGCGATCATGAACAGAGCAGCAAATGGGTATGAAGGGTCAATGGCGCCATCCAAGAAAATCATGAATGGTACTAATGTGAATGGCAATCCAAAAAAGAATAAGAATATGCCCATGAATACCGGCGCTATTCTATTTGTAAGTAAATCATCCATATTTACACAGCTCTAGGGCGGTCATGACCATTCAGTGGGCTCATCCTTCTTCGCCTTCTTCCAAGTACGGTAGCATGACTTGCATATTTTGACCCTCCTAGAGTCGCTACTCAGGCCGGATTCGCCCCATACATCGGCCGCTCTGTCGAAGGCGAGCTTTCTGCCGCCCACTTTCTTGTCGGCCCAGTTTTTGCAACCAGAGACATCGCACTTCACTTGGCCGATGAATTCCTCTGAGGACTTCTTCGAGGAGCTGTCGCTCCCGGATTGTTGCCTCTTCTTGCGGGCGTTGGACTTGAAACCCATAGGCACGCGTCCAAGCGTGGCAATTAGAAGGTTGTCACTTCAGGCTCGGTGTCAAAAGGCCCGCCACGGCTAGCGATTGATGCCCTTCTGTCGGGACCTACCCCTATGCTCACGATTGGAATACCAGATAATTGCTCAATTCTCCTGACATACGACAATGCTTCTTCAGGAAGGGCCTCGAACCCTTGTCCCTCACTTCTGGATAGTTCGGCCATCGCTATCCACTCCTCCTCGGATAGTGCGGGAAATCCTGGATGTCGCTCATATACAGGCTTACATCTCGCCAGTTCTTCGCAACTAGTAGGCATGTAGTCGACAGTCTGTCCATCTAGTTCGTAACCAGTGCATAACATCAACTCATCTAAGCCACCCAATACGTCTAGTTTGGTGAGTACGATGCCAGTATATCCATTCACTCTATGGCTATCGGAGAGAGATACCATGTCCAGCCAACCTGTCCTTCTTGGCCTTCCCGTGGTAGTGCCGAACTCGTGGCCGACCATTGCCATGTGATTGCCTGGGCCTTCTTCGTAAGGTAGCTCAGTAGGAAACGGACCATTTCCTACTCTAGTTGTGTAGGCCTTGGAAATACCGAAGCAATTCTCGACGTGCCCTGGGTGTATTCCAGCTCCATGAGTGGCGTTCGCCCTACTGGTTACTGAGGACGTGACGAAAGGATAGGTTCCTTGGTCGATATCTAGCATCGCTCCCTGAGCGCCTTCCAGAAGTACGTTCTCACCGTCCTCCAGAGCCCTGTGAATCATTCTCCCAGTTTGCCTGATGGCATTCCCATACCTCTCCAATATCCATCTCAAATGAGATACTAGATCTTGTTTTTCCACTCTTTGCGATACGCCTACTGAATCTAGTTGCTTATTCATTCTGGAGATGGTTTCTTCCACTTTTGCCTCGTCATCGAGGAAGTAGGGGATATCGACGAATCTGATACCTACTCTCTCGATGCGGTCCCTGTAGGCCGGCCCTATCCCCCTTCCTGTCGTGCCTACTATCTTATCAGCACTGTCGTACAACCTATGGAAAGGAAGTATCACCGACGCCCTTTCGCTGATGAATAGCCTCTCTCCCTCTGGCCTCTCTTTTGTCAGGGCGAACCATCTATCGAGCTCTTCTTCCAAAACCCATGGATCGATGACCATTCCATCTCCGAGAATAAGGTTACAGTTAGGGGAAGTGACTCCTGAAGGTATCTGATGGAGCTTCAGCGTCGTATCTCCGAGTACAATAGTATGGCCTGCGTTGTTCCCCCCTTGGAATCTGACAGCCCAAGTTGAGTCGGCGGCGAGTTGGTCTATGGCCTTGCCCTTACCCTCATCCCCCCACTGGGCTCCGAGTACTACGCTGGCTGGCACCGGACGGGCTCCAATGCAGGGGGTGTTTGAATGCTTTGGAAGCAATGGGCGGTTACAGATACTGAAATTTATCACGAAGCGGTTATGTAGGGCTGGTAGGTCGGCGGGTTGATGGCACAGCGGCACCCGGTAGCTGAAGCGCGTCTACTAAAGAAGTGGATATGCATGAAGTGCTCCGCCACCCACCGTGGGACAAAGGCTCCGCGTGCATGTAGAAAGTGTGGCTACAAGAACTTCAGACAGAAGGCTTCTGAGAGAAGAAAGACTTGAGTCTTACTTGGTCCTCTTGTACTCCGCCATTAAAGTCTCTAGAGCAGTCTGAATCTGCAGACATAGCGGGCCATAGTGGATTGGAAGGTTTGTATCATTGAATATCTCATCTAGCTTTGAGGCGGTCATGCCAAGCCTCACATCCATATCCTTGCCCTTATTCAGGAGCCATTGATCTACAGCATCCTTAGCAGAGGCCCTGATATTTCTCGGGACCTGAGTATCGTCTAGCTGACCCAATACTTGGGCTATCTGCTGAATTCTGGTCTCGACGTCTGACAAGTTACCACCAGCTCTACGAGCAAAGGGCCCTCCTTAAGCACATCCCCCTAGAGTTAGTCCTCAATCCATGAAGCCCATGGCATCACAGTATTCGACAGACCAACTCCTGGCCCCTCATTTCCCAGTGCTATCAAGCCCACGGAAGCGCCGTTCGGAATAAGCTCGTCCAGTCCCCAACGCATCGCCTCCATCAGCGAGTCGCACTGCGATGAGGATACCCTATTACTCACTCTGTAACTCAGTAGAGCCTTCGTAATCTCTTCTCCCTCTCCGGTGGCGGCAACAGATCTAGAATTCTCAACCCAGAAACCGGATCCCGGCAGGGGGACGTCACCTACTCTTCCGGGGGGCCTATGGCTACATCCGCCAGTACTGGTTGCGCATGCCATCTCCCCCGATGAGTCCCTGACGATGACCCCTACGGTATCTCCGTCTCCCTCAATCGGCTCCCTGCCCTCTACGGCCCTATTGACATGCCCTCTCTCGTCTGCCCACGCCCTTGCTCCTGAGCCAGTGAGGCCATTGATTGGCTCATCCAAAAGGCTCGCTGCCACTCGTATTGGGTTTGGCGTATCTGACATAGCTATGACAAATCCTATCCTTCCATCGCTAGTTTGTATTGAGGCGTCGAGTAGCACCGAGCCGTCATTCCTGAAGACCCCCCCGGTGCCAGCGTTGAATACCGGATCATCCTCCAAGATAACACATGCTTCGACTGCTGCCTCTATGGCGGACGATCCTGATAGGAGGAGCTCCGAGGCCACATCCACCGCTCTCTGCAGATTTGTTTGTCTTTCAGGCCCTGGACCGGCCCCTCCATGTGCCACGACCGCCATCTTCACCATTGCTGTGCCCCGCTGTGCGTGGCGTAGGAGGGCCTTAGTTAGAACGGTCAGGCCGATGGTTGATTACCGTGCGGGGATGAGAAAGTATCGATGACATTCGCCAGTCTTTCGACGAGGCTGACCTTTTCTTCAGCACCCACCAAAGCGTACTGCAGTACTTCATCCAAGGAGTCGACAGGCCTTATGGTGACCATGGATTCATACTTCTCGTCTATTAGGACGTCCTGAAGGTTTGACCTAGGGATTATTATTGTCTCGATTCCTGCCTTGGCGGCGGCTTCGATCTTTGCTGTTACTCCTCCGATCGGCAATACTTCGCCCCTAACAGAGAGTGATCCGGTCATAGCTAGATTCTGCTCTATCGGGACACCTTCAAACGCGCTTATGATGGCAGTAGCCATTGTTATAGATGCACTGTCGCCATCTACATTGTGAGTACCTGGGAATTGAACGTGCAAATCGAAATCCTTGATGTCCTTGCCAGTTAGTTTCTTCACTACTGCACTGATATTGGTAACGCTCTCCTTGGCCAAATCAGACAGTCCTCCAGTGGCGATTACCTGTCCTGACCTACCTTGAGAAGGAGTAACCATGGCCTCAACTGGAAGGACTACTCCAGAGAAGTCGGAAAGGCCACTGTCGGCACCCAGAACTGCTAGTCCGTTCACCCTGCCAACCCTAGTTCCGCGATTCACTAGCATGGCATACTCTGACTGCCTCTCGAGATATCTATCAGCTATTTGCTGCTCTAGGGGTTTTGCAATGGCCCTTGCCCTTGAGATATGTTCGGCCCTCACTAGCTCGGCGCCTTCTTCCGAAGCTAGATCGCCTGCGATTCTAACCAATCCACCAAGCTCTCTGAGTCTCAGTGAAAGCCTACCTCTCCTGCCACTTCTTCTCTGGGCTTCCTTTAGGATGAGTCCTATCGACTCCCTATTGAAATGAGGTATCGCCCTTCCAGAATCCTTCTTTTTCTCGTTCTTGACTTCTTGGGCGATGAATCTTACTAGCCTTCTTCTGTTCCTCTCAGTATCCCTCATGTCTGTATTAACATAGACTTCGTAACCATATCCCCTAATCCTACTCCTGAGGGCTGGATGCATCTGCTGGATACTGTCGAGGTTTCCTGCGGCTACTAAAATGAAGTTTGTGGGAACTGGCTCTGACTTGGTTAGTGCCCCGGAAGATCTCTCGGAGCGTCCACTGATTGATAGCTCGCTTTCCTGCATTGCCACCAGCAGTGCTTGTTGCTCCTCCATCCTCAGCATTCTAATTTCATCGATGTAGAGGACTCCTTTGTTCGCCCTGTGGACGGCCCCTGGCTCGACCCTCTCATGCGCGGGAGTTGCTAGGTCGGCACCGGACTGGAATGGGTCGTGCCTTACATCTCCGAGTAGGGCTCCGGCGAGAGTTCCAGTGGCATCAATGAAAGGCGGATCATCATTTCTACCTCTCTTGATGAGTAGTTTTGGTATGTTAGACTCGTCTCCTGCTGTGAGTCTGGTTCTGAGGAAGAAGTACCCAAAAATTAGAAGGAAAGCCCCGAAAATGAGTGTCATTATGTCCCCTGTCTGCAACACCGCTAGGAGAAGGGCGGCACCGATTACCATTACCACGAATAGCAGGGTCCTGTTGGTCCTCTCTCTCTGAATCCTAATCTGAGCCTTTCTCTCAGATATAATGGCTGACCCCCTTCCAGCGGGAACGGTACGAACCCTGGGCTCGTTCTCGTCTTCGGTATTCCTGTAGACCAGAACATCTTCCATACTATCCTTAGGTAGAAACTCTGTCATTGACCTAGCTAGCATTGATTTACCGGTACCTGGTTCACCGACCATAATCATGTGCCTTCTCTGCTCGGCGGCCTTTCTGACCACAATTGAGGCGGCTTCTTGCCCGATAACTTGATCGACTAGGTTTTCTGGGATGGGGACCTCTTCTGTTGAAGATATTTTTAGCTCAGATACCCATGCTTCGACAGGGGTTTCACAAATGGGGTCCTTGTCTTCACCTACACCGAAAGCAGGCCCTTCTTCCCATGTATCAAGATACTCATCGACATCTGACTCGATAGCGGAGTCGGTCTGATCTTCATCTCCCATGGGCACGCCTCATGATTACCTGATGACAGCACCTTCTTGAAGGTGTGTTAACCGTGACGATGGAAGAAAGAGCGTCATCTGTCTCTAAAATTGGCACCACTGTAGAACTTGTCCAGATACTCTTCACCATAGTAATGCCACTGTTCCATGGTCCATCCGGGAGGGAGCCCCCCAGGAGGAAGAGGAGGGGTCATTGGAGGAGGAGGCGGAGGAGCGGTATTGTAAACGGGTTTTGGGAGAATTTCCACAGGAGGTGGAAGATTAATCGCAGAGAGGGCTTCTTGATGATAAATGGGGTTTCTCTTTGAGCTTCTCCTTGCGATAGAGTTGATGCCCCCTACCACGGCCACTAAAGCAATCAGAGCCACAACAGAAGCACTTGCTAGGAAAATTGTGTCAGGAGATTCCTCGCCACTGTTATGCTGGTCATCGGGAGGCTGGCTTGAATCCACTCCTTGAGGAGCTACAGCATCGTACTTCATTTGCTCGGGCGTCCTTCTGTCGAAGCCGTTTTCATCCACTCCCCGGATGCTCAATGTGAAGTAATCCCCAGTACTGAGACCGCTTCCAGTGACTGGGAGAATGATGAAAGGACCCAGGTTGAATGAGGATCCAGCACTGTGGCAGATTCCTGTAATCTTGTTACAAACCGTCCAAGTCACCCTGATATCAGTCAGTGACTCATCGCCAATGTTTGAGATTAACACGGTAGGAGTGTCCCCGATATCGAATGAGTCTATCTCTACCTCGAAGTTTTCATCCCAATCAAGCGGAATATCGTCGACAATCGTGTAACTCAGAGAGATGGTGGAAGATTCCCCATGGCGGTCTTCGGCAGTTATCTTAATACTGTCAGAACCTTCCTCTGGCCAGTTAGCAGTCATGATTCCGGTTATTGGGTCGTAAAACACTGCGCCTGGATAGTAGCTAGTTGCTGTTATCCAAATTTCTTCGTCTGGATCATCAATATCTGTAATCCTACTGATTAGATCTACTTCAGTTGTGACACCCATCTTCAAGGTGACATCTTCTATACCAGAAGTATCGATAATAGGGGCATCGTTGACATTCAAGACGTGGAAAGTTACTGTGGTGTCTGACGACTTATCGCCATCACTAGCCCTCAGAGAAATCTCCACGAGACCGTTTGAGTCGTCATCTAGTGAGTTGACGTTGATGGTTTGACCAAAAATACTGGCTTCAACTAGGTTTTCATCGGATATCGACAATATTTCCACTGACACCCCTGAGACTGGGACCACTTGGCCATTATTGTTAGTATCAGATAGATAGTCAGTGAGGCCGAGACTAGCGGATCCTCCCTCGTGGAATGACTTGATGGGTATGGGTGACCACCTAGGTGCACCATTTTCTACGACATTGAACATCATCAAGCCAGTATTGGACTCATCCCCGTCATGGACACTGATTAGCATACCTTGTGGAATTGGTGAGCCTTGGCTATCGAGTAGTAGACTATCGAATCTTACCTCTATCTCTAATGAAGATGGGTTCCATCCTATGAACTCAGGCTCAGTGCTTGAGATTTCTAAATTGAAAAGAGAGGTTTCCGCGTCTGATACCAGTCCAACTACTGAAACCATCTCACTGGTCTGCACCTTAACAGTAGGAACTCCGGCATAGGTCATGTCGCTATTGCCGAGTACTCTTGGCAGGGAGTTCTGTAGATAGAAGGCATTCTCGGAAGTTAGCCATTCACTTGTCTGCCCAGATGAGTCAGTCCATTTGATCCTTAGGTCATAGTACCCCATCGCTGCGTCTAGAGGAGTGTCGATGTCTAATGAATGCCTTGCATTATCACCTGATCCTATGATGGCGTGATTGGCAATCCAATCATTGCTCCACATGGAGGATGATGAGGGAGAGTATTCCAAAGATGGTTGCATAGTATATATGTCATCAACTAGATCATTGGAAATCGCTGAAACCTCGAAGCCAACTGCTGATCCCCTATCGACTGAAGTTGAGCCACTAGAAGAAGGCTGGCTGGCGGTCGGTGGCATGTCATGCAAAGCGACCGCGTCTGAGATGTCGTTGGAAGGTCCCCGATCTCCGTCATTTCCTGAAATCTTTGCCCTAATTGTCGTTGATCCGAGAGCCGTTATATCGATATCAGTGGTATCCAAGAAAGCATTGTATGTGTGGAAACCGCCTACGGCGAAATCCCCTATTGTGAAGGTGGATATCTCAATCTCGGATAGGCCGTCCATCCAGTTGATAGATAGTTGCCCACCCCCCTCATATTCCTCTACTCCATTGTTGGAAACTCTGCAAGAAATATCTAGAACATCTCCCGAAACGAATCCAGAGTTGCCATTTCTGTTTGAGATGATTATCTCTTCCACGCCTATGTCGACTAGAGGAATCATGCCCAAGTCTACAGCAGATAGGAAGTTGTTGTAGGTGGTGTGAGGACCATCCATCAATGCGAAAACGGGCCAGAAATTTTCGAACTGGGAGTACCCCCCACCAGCCCTTACTGCGCTCAGTGGGACTTGCCATGAGCTCTCTACGGGAGAATTAGGAGTTAGTGTGAGTTGTTCGAAGCCATTGTTGTGACTGGCCAGCATCCATTCCCTGAAACTGTGGTGGGGCTTTACGCCGTTGTCGTAAGCGTCGGGGCTGACCTTCTCAGTAATCGCCGCATACAGGAAAACTGATACTGAACTGAGGGAGCCCGTGTACATAGAATTTACAGTTACTGTTACTTGATTTGTGGATTGATCATATTGGACCTCCAACTGCATGGCGTAGTTTGACGTATCTGAATCCATACAACCTCCATTTGAATAGTCAGAGTCGTAATAATTTGTCCCCCCTGCGCCAATTTTGTAACATGTGCCTGATTGCTGGTCTGCAAAGGAAAATTTGGGAATTCCACCACCACCAGCTGAGACGTGGCTTCGGCGATTGATTGGACTATCATCAGGATAGCCGCTAGAGCTAGATTCGAAAAACGAAACAAAAGTGAAATCCTCGGGATTAGAGGACTTGAGGTTATCCAAAGATGGAGAGGCGCTACTCATGCATGGCCCACACCAGTGTGCGCCGACATATTCGCCAAATACGGGGTGTCCGGGGCTTGTTGCGAACATCTTTGCTTCAATCTGCTCTAATTCTTGCCTCTCTTGTATGGATTCTTCTACTGCACAAAAAGAGACAAATGAGGATAGCAACATCAGTGAAACTAGAGTAAAGGAAGAAACGACCGCATAGGGAGTAGTATGCCTCATCGTCTTTAGCGGCTTGAATTATGGTATAATCATGTTCCTTAATCGTGCAGTCCGAGGTTGTCAAACTGTGGTTTACTTGATAGCTTAAGTTGTATTCCGTGAGATATGGAGAATAGCGAACCGGCTGAATGGCTGGCCCTCAGAGAGGATGATGGCAGGGCGTACCTTCTTTGTAGGGCCCCCGGAGAAGTCAAAGTGAAGGGACTAGGGAGATTCGATGCCGAGGAACTCCTAAGGGGATATTCAGTAGGTGACAGAATTACAGTGGGCCAGAAGTCGCTAACGATTGTTGCGCCTTCACTTCCCGAAGCTAGGAGGAATATGGCAAGAAGGGCCCAGGTCATCGGGGCTAAGGACTCGGGATTCCTGATTTCGTGGATGGGGATTGGGGTTGGTTCCAGAGTACTTGAAGGAGGCCATGGCTCCGGTGGACTGGCGATGCATTTAGCCAATGTGATGGGAGCGGGAGGGACCTTGATATCTGTGGAGTCTAGATCCGAGCATGCAGAGGTAGGGAGGAAAAATATGGAAAGGCTGTCTGAAGTCCTTCCTGAGTTTCCCGAGTGGCATCTGGTAGAAGGAGATATCTCGAGTGTTGGAGAATTAGTGGTTGATAAGTGCGGCATGTTAGATGCGGCGATTATCGATATTGCAGAGCCTTGGGGCGTGATTCCCGACATAGAGCCTCTACTTAGAGCAGGCGGAAGGCTGGCTTGTTACTGCCCTACCACAATCCAATTAGAAAAGTGCTGGGAAGCCGCTGAGGACAGGGGCTTGGTAGTAGAATGGGCTGGAGAGATGATAGAAAGAAGATGGGTGAAGGCCAGTAGAGGTGGAGTCAGGCCTGGCAATACCCCAATAGGGCATACTGCGTTCCTGCTGATTTCAGCCAAGGTAGCTAGTATTGAAGAGGAATGAGCATCGTTGATAACTCTGACCCTTTCCGAGAGAACATGCGTGATAGTAAAGAGTGGATGCCGACCTCCTACAGGAGCCATACAATTGGGCAGGTTGTCGAACTTGGAGATTCTCTGATTGGTACCGAAGTAACCATTTGCGGATATGCAGAGACAGTCAGGGGCAGGGGGGCAATTTGCTTTCTAATGCTAAGGGACGGTACCGGGAAAATACAGGCATTTCTGAAGAAGGACAATATGGATGGCAGTTTGTTCGACTCGATTCAGTCTGCCTCTAGAGAGTCCACTATCCGAGTTTCTGGAATAGTAGCCCAGAAGAGGCCCCCGAAGCTCAAGGAGGGAGAACCCGCCCCTCCTGCTGAATTTGAGGTAAATGTCTCATCGGGAGAAGTCCTTGCACAGGCTTCCACGCCCCTTCCTGTTGGAGTCATCGATGATGTCCAAGTTGGACTGGACATAAGGTTGGATAATAGGCACCTGGACCTCAGGAGAGAACATGTTAATGCTATGTTCCAACTCAGATCCAGAGTTCTCCAGTATGGCAGGGAGCATCTAATTTCAGAGGGTTTCCAAGAAATTAATAGCCCTAAAATAATAGCCGCGGCCGCAGAGGGAGGGACGAATCTTTTTCCTATGAAATACTTCGATACAGATGCTTACCTATCTCAGAGTCCACAGTTGTACAAGCAATTAGCTATCCTAGGAGGTCTTGAGAGGGTTTTCGAGATCGGACCTGCATTTAGGGCCGAGAAGCATGACACATATAGGCATCTGAATGAATTCATTTCATTCGATATTGAAGGTGCTTGGATGGATGATGAGGACGTCATGGGCGTGCAGGAGAGAATGATTTTTCACATCTGGTCGCAGGTCAAGAAAAATGACCAGCACCTTATTGATGCAGTAAATAGGTATAGAATATCCCAGGAAAAGGAAGAAGTGACAGTGGATGTTCCAACATTGCCGTTTCCCAGAATTCCATACTGTGAGGCAGTTGAAATCGTGAAAGAGGGTGGTGGCGACATTGAATGGGGTGATGATATTGAGAGTCATCATTGTGATCTGATAGCGGCTAAATTCCCTGGTTTCCACTTCATCCCCAGATGGCCAATGGCCATGAAGCCGTTCTACATACACCATAAAGAAGGTGAGCAAGGGGCCTCTGGAGGACAACTAAGCAGGGGATTTGATCTAAACTATGGAAGAGATGAGATGACCAGCGGAGGAGCTAGGGAGCATAGAGTTGATGTTTTGGAGCAGAATCTAATAGACATGGGGCTGAATCCTGACGACTTTTCATTCTACACCGATGGATTTCGCTATGGGGCCCCACCTCATGCGGGATGGGGCTTAGGCGTTGCTAGATTATTGATGGTCCTTACTGGAGCGGGCAATGTCAGAGAAGTAGTGCTATTCCCCCGGGACAGAAGTAGAGTTACCCCCTAACTGGTGATTCAATGAGCCATATATTCATACAGTCCGAGGAAATCATGGGCTGGGAAGGTAGGAAGAGGGCCAGATTCGTGAATAGCCTAAGCGGATTCAAGAGTGCCACATTGATAGGCACATCCCATCCCGAATTTGGAGATAATCTGTCAATAGTCTCCTCCGTTGTTCACCTAGGATCCACTCCCCCTATGATGGGATTCGTGCTGAGACCTCCAGGCGAGGATGCACATACTTACAAAAATATCAAGTCGACAGGAGTTTGTACATTTAGTCATGTAAATGTAGATATTATTGAGAAAGCCCATCAGACCAGCGCGAGGTATCCGAGAGAGAGTAGCGAGTTTGATGAAGTAGGGCTCACTCCCAGGAGAGTAGAAAATTGGCTGGCTCCTTCTGTTGAAGAGGCCCATGTGAGGATGGGGTTGACCCTACTAAATGATACAGAGCTGGTAAATGGATGCAGGTTCATGACTTGCTCTGTAGAATGGTTTGAGTTAGAGTCGGATGGAATGTGCGGGGATGGTTATGTGGATCTGAGCAGTATGGGCGGAGTTACAATTTCAGGTCTTGATGGATATCATAAGACACCGGGGATTAGCAGGCTTTCATATGCAAAAATTAATCGTGAAATAGATAAAATAACTGATTTTAGAGCTGGATGGCCAGAATAGGCATGTGTTGGCTATTTTTTAGTCACTCGGCAGAGGACCGAAAATAACGGGTATGTGTGCCCCCTCCGGAATATGAGCGACATGGCCAAGCCGAGGTTTGTATTTCTGCTATTGAAGGAACATCCGTATGGGCGTGAGATGCTCAAGCAGCTACTCTCCGAAGGTCATTCTCCCGTACTGATAATAGAGGAAGATTCACCAGTTGCCGACGAAGAAAGAGAGAAATTTATGGAGAGGATTGCAGGTAATGAAATAGCTCCTACTATTGAAGATCAAACACTTAGAAATGGGATTCCGGTAGTGACGGTCCCCATACACAATTCATCTAAAGTCATGCCCCATATAGAAGAAATGGACCTAGACCTAATTGTATTTGGCGGCACCAGGATAATTAGAGGGGATATTCTTGATTTCCCTAAGGACGGGGTTGTTAACTCACACCCGGGCCTTCTACCAGAGTGCAGAGGGTCTGCGTCCCCAGCATGGTCGGTCTACCATGACATTCGGGTAGGGTCAACCTGTCATTTCTGTGACAATGGAATTGATACTGGCGAGATTCTACTCAGGAGAGAGTTCCCCGTGGAGCGTGGAATGACATATGAGGACCTCTGTTATGGGACACTAGTTCTCTCAGGAGTGTTGATGAAGGAGGCACTGATTGCATACGATAATGGAGAGTGGGCAGCGATGCGCAGACCACAGGGAGCCAGTGAGTTCCCAACATTCAGGAATGCCCCGGAAGAAGTACTTGATGCAGTCAGAGAAAAGCTCAGTGAAGAAGAGTACGCACATTACGTTGACTAGGTGAAAAAATGGGAAAAAATCTCTTAGAAAGTGATTTCCCCTTTGCCGAGGGGATTCTTAATGGAAAGACGGCACTAGTATGTGGGGCCTCCAAGGGAATCGGAAGAGCCACAGCATTGGTTCTTGCTAGAGCGGGATGTAGGATAATTGCGTGTGCTAGATCGGTAGAAGATCTTGAGTCACTTATGATAGAAATGCATGGATCGGGGCATGAATATCTGGCATTAGATATGGAGAGCCTGGAGTCAATTTCTTCTTCAGTGTCAGATTTAGGCACTGTGGACATACTTGTGAATAATTCTGGAGGCCCCCCCGGAGGGCCATTACTCGGCAATACAGTTCAGGATTTTGAGGGCCCGTTCACGAGGCATCTGCACGCCTCACACATCCTGACAAAAGAACTGGTACCTGGGATGGAAAAATCAGGAAGCGGCAGAATTGTGAATATTATCTCCACATCAGTTAGGGAGCCTATCGACAACATAGGACTTTCAAACACCTTGAGAGGTGCCATGGCATCATGGTCAAAGTCGCTCTCTCGGGAATTGCCAGCTTGTATAACAATTAACAATATTCTTCCGGGATTCACAGACACCGATAGGCTAGGCTCTCTCGCTAATTCTATCTCATCGAAGACTGGCATTGGGATCGAAGAAGTTCAGAAAAACTGGATTAATAGTGTTCCAATTGAGAGGTTGATTGACCCTCTAGAAACTGCAATTGCGGTTGCATGGCTGTGCCTTCCATCTAGTGGGGCCGTGAGAGGCGTAAGTCTTGCTGTAGATGGCGGCAGAATGCGTTCCATATGAGGGATAAAATGGAGTTCGATATTTTCTTCTCCATTTCACAGACGCCAGACACCTCTGGCTTTATCCCCAGTGAGAGTGAGATGTTCTCCAACTTCCTAAATCAGGCCGAACATGCCGATAAGCTTGGATTTGGAATTGGCTGGATAGCTCAGGCTCACCTATCAACAGAGATACAGAAAAGAAATACAAATCCAGTAGTTCCACATTACCCGGGAGAGGTGGGACTTTGTACTGACTTCTTCCAGATCGCTCAGAAGGTTCTCTCTCGGACGGAAACGATGGAAGTCGGTAGCGCGGTAATGAGTATCCTAGCTTCTGGCGGCCCTATTGCTCAAGCAGAGAGAGTTGGGTCATTCCTATCCTTACACGGACTTGATTCCGATGAGTCAAGGAGGTTGCATATTGGATTCAGCGCAGGGAGATTTGAGTTCATGGCCAGGCCGTACGGAATAGTTCCTCGAGACCCCGTGGAGGAAGCGGCGTGGCCCGCCCTTAGAGGAAGAGTTTTCGCAGAGGCATCTGAGATATTCCTCCGATTACTCAGAGGTGATGTTTTATCTAGCGATATGATAGGGAAGACCGTATTGACCAGAGCCAACTTCAGGAGCGATGAAGATTGGTCCAGAGTCCAACAGGAGGCCGCATCATACCATAGTTTGAGTGATTTGCCCGATTCAATTGAAATCAGAAATAGATATAATTTCGAGGAAATAAAGATAATTCCTCAAGATTGGAACAGAGATCTTCTGAATTTAGTTCTTGGAAGTCACGACCCTATTTTACAGAAAGAGGTAAATCAGTGGATTCCTGTTCAGGTATTCAACCTCTCAATAACCCCACCAAGAATAATAGAGGAGACGCATGAGAGAATGAGGGAGTCTTACCACAGGGATGGCGGCCCATGGGAGCGGTCAATGATGCCTCGTACTATCATGATTTTCATTAACGAAGAGGATGGCTTGAGTTCAGAAGAGAGGAGCTCTGAGGCTAAAATTGAGGCTAAATCTGCTCTTTCTACATATTGGAGCGCCTTGGAAGGGACCATTGACCCTTCAAAAGTTGACAGGGCCGTAGACAACGCAGTAATAGGTAACGCTGAGGAAGTGGCACAACAAATTATTGAGAGGTTTGATTCCAATGATCGTTTGATGTGCTGGTTTGATTTCTTCAACCATGACAGTGAGAGAGTGATGAGGAACATGACTGCATTCATGACCAAGGTAGTACCCCGAATCAATGGAGGGACGTAGATGGGAGGCCGGGATAACGTTCCTTCTTCAGTATCTCCTGGAAGGCCTGGATCGTCTCTTTATCCCTCTAATCCACTGGGCGAAAGGCACGAGGGAATAGCCACAGGAAGAGATGTTGAATGGGAGCCTTTGGTAGATTTTCGAAGGATGGACATCTCGGAGAATACAATACATGGCGCAATAGCTTGGGCCCATGGGAATGAAATTATACATTCATTCGGAGGAAACGTTCTGGTGTACGGCAGATCAATGATGAAGCCATTCACAATGAAAGTCTTCAGCGAGGCCCTCTCTGATGCTGGCCTAAGTACGGAACAAATGGCGATTTCATGCTCATCTCATAATGGGGATACTGAACACGTTGCTGCGGCTCAGTCCATGCTGAGTGAATCAGAATGGGGGCTGATGCAATGCCCATTAGATGTCCCATTAATCCAGTTTGGAAGGCAGGTAAGGAGACCTAGGAGATGGTTTCATACATGCTCTGGAGAACATGCCGCGATGCTCAAAGGAATGAGACTGATGGGAATTAGTAGAGCTGGTTACACTCTCCCTAGCTCCGGCTGGTTTCCATTGTACCTAGATGTACTCAGAAGGATGATGGGCAAGCCTGATTGGGAGCCTTTGAGAGTAGCAAAGGATGGGTGTGGCCTTCCTACAGTATCGAATACTGTAGATGAGTTGGCAGTAATGATGGCAGGACTGGCTTTTGAGAAAGACGATGACTGGATTTGGAATGCGATGACTGAGCACCCAGATCTGGTAGGGGGCTTCAACAGACTGGATTCAACCTGCCTGAAGGCGGGCGGGGGTAAAATCTTGGCTAAGGAGGGAGCGGATGGTTTACTAGGCCTTTCCGTGGATCATCCCGACTGGCCAAATGGCCTGGGGATAGTAATCAAAATAGCCCATGGTTGGAATAGTCAGGCTACTTGGTATGTCGCTAGGGCCGTCTTGGGAGTATTGGGCGTCGAACTAAGAAACCCATATCCTTTGCATCGTCAGAAGGCGTTTATTGTTCCAGGAATTGTTCCCGATAGTATGAGAGAAGCTCTTGAAGAGGTTGTCACTTGGGACGAATGGGACCCCGATAGAGACAGATTCTCGATGGACTGGAGAGATTATTCTGACGGAGCGACTCGAGAAAGCCCCTTTGCTAATGAGGGGTCCTGATGAAAATACTGAACTATATCAAGGGTAAATTTAACGAGCCGATATCCTCAGAATGGATGGATAATTTTTCACCTTCTACTGGGAAGGTTATCGGAAGTATTCCTCTATCGGGGGATGCTGATGTCATATCTGCAATCGCCGCCGCTAAGGGTGCTCTTCCGGAATGGAGTAGTCTTGACCCGTCTGATAGGGCTCTTTGGCTGGATAAGATAGCTGACTGCCTGGAGGAGAAATTCGAGGAGATCGCACACTTAGAGAGCATGGATACTGGGAAGCCCATATCTCTGGCCCGTTCGGTTGATGCAAGGAGATCGGTCTCAAACTTCAGATTCTTCTCAGAAATGATCAGAGATAGGGAAGAGGAGGTATTTGAGATGGAAGACGCCACTAATATAGTGAAGCTTAGAGCTGTCGGAGTTGGTGCTCTAATCACTCCTTGGAATCTCCCTCTGTACCTCCTTTCATGGAAGGTTGCTCCGGCCATTGGCATGGGCAACACCGTAGTCTGTAAACCGAGTGAGCTGACCCCACTAACTGCTGACCTCCTGATGAGGGTAATAGACGAGGTGGGCCTACCGCCTGGCGTGGTCAATCTCGTTCATGGAAATGGTAATGCAGGGTCAGTACTTACTGGGAATCCAGATGTAGACCTTGTCTCATTCACCGGAGGGACATCTACTGGTTCAAAGGTAGCAATGTCTGCATCTCCTCAATTCAAGAAGTTGAGTTTGGAACTGGGTGGCAAGAATTCGAGTATAGTATTCTCAGATTGTAATCTGGAAGAAACAGTCAAAGGAGTTACTAGAGCCGCATTTCTGAATCAGGGGCAGGTTTGTTTGTGCGGCTCTAGGATACTCGTGGAAGAATCGATCTATGATCAATTCATGGATATGTTCGTAGAGTCCGTAGAGTCGATGGTAATTGGCGACCCGATGGATGAGGATACCGACCTAGGGGCCTTGATTTCCAAGCAACACTTGGAGAAGGTTGAGAGTTATGTATCACTAGCTCTGGAGGAGGGTGGACAAATAGTAACCGGAGGTAAGCCGTGCTTACCGAAAGAATTGGAAGGTGGAAATTGGATGTCTCCCACAGTAGTGACTGGCCTGGGAACCGAATCGAGATGCTCGACTGAGGAGGTCTTCGGTCCATTTGTTACCGTGCATAGGTTCAATTCCGAAGAAGACGCAATAAAAATTGCAAATAATACGAGATACGGGCTAGCTGGCAGTATTTGGACTGGCGATTTGGAACGGGGCAGAAGGGTGGCCGAGAGTATCCATACTGGGATGATTTGGGTAAATACTTGGCTACACAGGGATCTTCGGGTGCCTTTTGGGGGAATTAAAGATAGCGGAGTTGGAAGAGAAGGCGGCAAATGGAGCTTGGGATTCTTCTCAGAGCCCCTTAATGTATGCCTAAAGCACGATTGATGCACAAGACTGTAAGAATGAGAGTGGGCGGGCCATTGATTAGAATGGCACCTGTTGGAATCATCGGAGTTGGCTCATACGTCCCGCCGCATGAAATGAGTAATGATGATTGGTCGGAAATCGTGGATACTAGTGACGAGTGGATTACTACCAAGACCGGTATGAAAAAAAGGAGGATTGCCGACCCCAGTACATGTACGTCTGACTTAGCCGTTGAGGCCTGCAGAGTGGCATTAGAAAACTCTGGACTAACGGCCTCCGATATCGATTTGATAATACTGGCAACTTCTTCGCCAGATGTCCCTATGTCTTCGACGGCCGGGATAGTCCAGGATAAGCTAGGTTGCTCCGATTGTGTTGCTTTTGACATCAATGCGGTATGTGCTGGTTGGGTTCACGCACTGGATATAGGTTCTAGATTTGCAGGGACAGCAGGTTATGAAAATGTACTGGTTGTCGGATCCGAGGTATATTCGAGGATCCTGAATTGGAAAGATCGTTCGACTTGTGTACTGTTTGGGGATGGCGCGGGAGCTGTGGTACTTTCCCAAGTACCAGAGGGGAAGGGAATTATTGGATCGTGGATGATGAGCGATGGTTCTGGATCTAGTGTTATTGAGATTCCAGCAGGAGGGGTCAGAACTCCGATCCCCAGTGAGGGTTTCAAAGAGGGGATGCAATACTTTCACATGGATGGGAGGGCTGTTTGGGACTTTGCGATCGAAGCGTTTCCTCAAGCCGTGTTATCAGTTCTCGAAAGATATGGCAAAACTATAGATGAGGTTGACCTTATTCTACCTCATCAGGCTAACATAAATATCATTGAGAAGGGAATGGAAAAGCTAGGACTTCCCATGGACAGGGCGTTCACGAATCTCCATAAGTATGGAAATACAGCTGGAGCGAGTGTCCCTATTGCTATGCACGAGGCATTCGAAGAAATGAAGATAGTAGAAGGGGATCTAGTCGTCACCGTTGCATTTGGTGGTGGCTTGGCATGGGGCGCTAATCTCATTCAGTTCTAGTTGACAGGGCCCCAAGACCCAGTGGACTGGTTGAATGAGAGGATTGATCCATCTGGATTCTGACAGTACACATTACCCGTATTGTCAACCCAAACAAGTTGCCCGTTTTCGTTCATCTTAGCGTCACTGGGAGGCTTTGGTTCGGTTCTTCCTCCATCTGAAGGGAGAGATGTAGAGCTGGGGACGGAGACATTTGAGTATATTTTGGACTCATTAGTTACCTCGCCGGAATCATTGGATTGAGAGAATAATGACTGCTCTTTTTCTCCTCTTCTCCTGACAAAGAGTAAACCTCCGAGAGAACCGATCACTACCACAGAAATCAGTGCTACTAAGATTAGCATTGTTGTTGATTCCTCGGCTACCTGCCTATCAGGGTCGTTTGGGAATGCATCTCCATTGTCTCCTACGCCATCTAGGTCTGAGTCCAACCACTCAAATGGATTCAGGGGGAAGTCATCTACGCCATCCATGAATCCGTCATCATCAGAATCCGGATCGGTAGCACTGGTATTTCTCGCATCTTCCTCCATATCAGATGAGCCGTCATTGTCATCATCAGAATCTGAGTTGTCCCCTACGCCATCCAAATCATTATCATTCCACTCAGTCGAATCTAGTGGGAGGGCATCTAGTAAATCAGGGAATCCATCATTGTCATCGTCATCATCCTCTTCAGAATCCTTACAGCCGTCTGAATCGTTGTCGGTATCCACTGTGCTGGTCCACCCTACTAGACCCAGTGTACACCCGTCGACGATATCGTTAATTCCATCACCGTCATCATCCAAATCCACTTCATCATGGAGTCTATCTCCATCTGAGTCTAGAAGGCAATCATCGACCGATGTAGAGGATTCTTGCAGGGTAATCATATCCTCTGGACAAGATTCTGTAGCTATACTTCGTGCCGATGTTACAAACTGATCGAATGGGGCGGGGGCCTGTTGGGCCTGCCCCTTTTCGGATACGAAGAATCCTGGGTCTGCATCTATGCATGTAGATTGGCCCGAGGATGGCTGGTAAGTTCCCTGCAGACATTCTTCTTGTGACACTGATGCTTCAGACGAAGTGAAGAACCCTGGGTTCGTATCTAGGCAAGTGGTTTGTCCAGGGGATGGCTGATAAGTTCCAGACAAACATGGATTCTGCTCATTGGAGCCTTCAGAGAGTACGTAGTGACCTGGTTCGGATGAAATACAGGAAATCTGCCTAGTCTGATTCTGATAGCTCCCCGGTGAACACGGAGTCTGCCCGGAAGAACCGGGAGAGGAGACATAGTGTCCCTCATCTGATTCTAGGCAATCTGACTGGCTTGTTGCTGATTCGTCGGGATTGTAAGTTCCCACGGGACATGGATTTTGAGAAGTGGACATTTCGGAGTCTACATAGAAGCCCGGATCAGCATTGATACAATTTTGCTGGCCCATTGAAGGTTGATACTCTCCTGCCTGACATTCTTGTTGGCCATCTTCTCCTGATAATTCGACAAAATGCCCAGGATCTGCCTGCAAGCATGATACTTGCCCGGCATAAGGCTGATACTCGCCCGGAGAACATAGATTCTGGTAAGACGCTCCGAGAATTGCTGAGTAGTTGCCCGGATCAGCTTCGAGACAAGCCGCGGAGCTATTTGCCCTGGATACTGGATTATAGGTCCCAAGGGAGCAGGGAATCTGGGTAGAAGATGCGTTGCTATCTGTGTAGTACCCGGGACTGGCCTCTAGACATTCAGAGAGTCCGACCTGATTGGCCCAATAACCAGGAGGGCAGGGAGAAGCGAATATGGCCCCCCCTGAGCCGACAAAGTAGCCTGGAGGAGCCGGAGTGCAAGAAACCTGTCCAGACATAGATTGGTAGAACCCAGGAGTGCAGGGGATCTGGTAAGATGAGGCATTGGCGGGGACCGCATGCCCCGGGTCCGCATCAAGGCAAGATTGGGAACTATTGGCCGCGCCCGCTGGATTGTATGTGCCAGCGAGGCAGGGAGTCTGTGTGGTGGACCCTGCCTGTTCTACGTAGTGTCCAGGATCTGCGTCTATACAATCTGTTGCCGCGAAAGAAGGCTGGAAAGATCCGGGCTGGCAAGGTGTTTGCGAGGAAGACGCATTCGATGGGACATGGTTTCCAGGGGTCGCCAGCAGGCACAGTGTCTGATTCGAAGACGGCTGATAGAAACCGGGATCACAGGCTATTTGTGAGGTGCTTGCAGTCCCAGGCACGACATACCCCGGAGATGAAGATAGGCAGGATTGCTGAGCAGACAGTGGCTGATAATATCCCGGATCGCAGGGGATTTGGGATGTCGAGCTATAGTTAGGGACGTAATATCCGGAAGAGGCATCAATACACGAGGTGGAGCCATTAGAAGGCTGATACTCCCCGGGTGAGCAGGCGGCCTGACTGACGGACCCGGATGAGAATACATAGAATCCAGGATCTGCTACCAGACAGCTAATTTGGGCAAATGAGGGCTGATATTTCCCAGGGGAACATTGAGTCTGTGAAGTAGCTCCTGGATTGGCGACAAAATTACCCGGTAAAGCAGGAGTCTGGGATGTGGCGCCGGATTGAGATACATAGTATCCTTGTTGAGCGCTTAAACACGACGATTGTCCTGTTAGAGGTTGATAATTGCCAGGAGTGCATAGCTCCTCAGATGTCGCGCCGACACTAGAGACATATCTGCCAGTAGAAGCAGAATCGCATGAACCGCTACCAGTTTTTGCCTGATACGTTCCTAGCTGACACTGGAAGAATCCGACTTGAATCTCTGCGTCTATTGACTCTGATTGATTACCTATAGTGGAGTCGTCGATGATTGACTTCAGAGTAAGTGTAAATGTATAATCCCCGGAGCTTGAATTATTGGGAGTAACTGAAATCAGTAATATCGAAGAACTATTGAAGGGCGTTCCAATCGTACTTACGCTTGCTACATCCCCTCCTAGTGTCGAGTTATTTGACGTAGAAATAAAGGACATGGCCAACGAAGAATTGTAGTAGTACAAGCTAACACTAAAGTCCCCATTGAGATTTGAATTGGTGAGATTGACTGAAACAGTAGTATCTCTTGGGACGAATATAGAGAATAAATCACCGGAGTCATTGGACCATGAATAGTTCCCAATTTCCCCGTCATAAGTAGCACTTCTAGACTGAAGTGGAGTGGGATGTGAATCATCCGCATCCCCATATTGATTGTTCGTATAATTTCCCACTGGAGAGGGAGTACAAGATGACTGTGCGAGATCATTCTGGTAGAACCCTGGATCGCAATGTTGCTGAACAGAAGATGATTCTTCATCGACGAAATACCCGCTCGATGCCTCATAGCACAGAGATTGCCCCTCCTCAGGTTGATAATTTCCTGTTGTGCAACTTTCATGGAAAAGGGAGCCTTGCAAAGAGAAATGGCCAGTGGATGAGTTCTGACAGGATAATCGTCCCCATTGGCCGTCTGGACAGCTTACCCATCTGGCTGGATTATCTGGAAAATCATCCATTGATGAATTGAACCCATCACCATCGGTATCGTCACCGATATCCAAATCCAGAACGTTACGGGTTCCATCTCCATCGAGGTCCTGCTCAGAGTATCCAATTGATTCTCCAAGAGTGGAGTTATTGAAGTCCATCAGATATGGTACGAGGATATCATTTGAGGTTCCATCAAATTCTCCAGATTGACCGCCCCAACAGAACAGAGAGTAGCTCTGATTTATCGCACATGTGGATTCGATACCAGTTACTAATGCTATGGCCGGAGATGGCATAAGGACGTACGAGGGAACGTTTCCATCCGTTCCTGAGCAATTGCTGGAACTGGAGCTACAAGTTCCATCTCCCCACTGCCCATGGGTATTAACTCCCCAGCAATTGATCGACCCATTGTCCATCAATGCACATGTGTGCCAGTTAGTACCATCAATATCGGATGCTGTCCTGCCAGTTGGTAACTGAATATCGGTTGATGAACCTGTTACAGAGCCACCCTGAGTTGAGACTGTGTAGGCCTTGCCCCAACAACTGATCGACCCATTATCAAAAATAGCACATACGCTATATCCGGGAGTTGCCAATGAGGAAGCCCTAAGGCCCGTTGAGTGATTGGCCAAGACTGGTGAGTTCCTACTAGTGGTGGTGCCATCACCTAGATTTCCAAAACCATTGAATCCCCAGCACTTGATTTCACCGGTATCTAGAATTGCACAGGTGAAATCATTTCCCGCTGAAACAGAAATCGCTGTTCTGTTTACCCCTAGGTCAACTGGAACGGGGGAGTTTCTGTTAACGTTTGAGCTATCCCCTAGTTGGCCGTGATTATTCCTTCCCCAGCAATTTAGAGATGCATCGTCCAGAATTGCGCAATTGTGATAGTTTCCGTTTGAAATAGCAACTGGCACACGAGTTCCGAAGTCCACCGTCCCATTGCTTAGGGAATTAGAGCCGACTCCGAGTTGTCCGTAGGTATTTGACCCACTGCATCTAAGTGTCCTATTGTACAGTATTGCACAGTCCCCTGCAATTGAAATCACTTCATCGTTGATGACTTCTGAACCTCCAGTACTGTTGAAACTAACTGTGCTCCCATTGGATAGGACTAGTGTAGGAGATCCAGTATCTAAGTCCAGAACTGAGTGGCTGAAGACTGATCCCCTATCTGTGCCTGGTTGATTGAAACCAAGATTGTTTATCTGAGCTGGCGAGGGGGATGATGACGCTTCGCTAAGTGTCCATGAGTCTGTCCCCCATGAGTCTCCAGAAGTGCCCCCATTTCCATTAACTAGGTTTACGGCCAGATAGAATACCACATCTCCAGAACCCGTTATGGGGGCTGTCCAGTCAACCGACCATGCCCTAGAATTGGAGTTTGAATGAGTGACCTCGCCTGAGGATAACCGAGCATTCGGACCTGGATTAGAGAATACTCCCAGATTAGAATCCAGATTGAATCCACCGCTGGTACCACTCGGTCCACCAGAGGCGCTTACTGAAAGAGAATATGTAATTCCCGGAGTATATCCTGATGAAGGAGTTCCTGAAAGTGCAGGGGTGACTGTTGGAGAGGTTGAGGAATGGCAAAATCCAGCTCCACATCCATCGGTAGAACCGGTTCTCCCGGAGCTGTTGGCAAATGCTGTTTCTGGCACAGCCATAAGCAAAAGCATCAGAAAGGTTCCCACAATAATTACTCTAGTTTTCATTCCACTCTCTCCTGCCATATGCCGTCAATTCCTGTATTGGCCATATCAAAGATATTTGTCGGACTTGTCCGATGGCCTCTGTAACAATTTGCATAGCGCTTCTATTGGCAATATGACTATTCCTACCACACGAGCTTTACTGCATCGTTACGAATACCTCAGAGGCCAGCGGAGGCATTGTAACTCCAGCTTCTGAGAATGCCTCTTCCACAGATACAAAGCTTCCTCGGTTCTTATTCGCTCTTCTGGCTCTATTGCTGATGATTTTCCAAGATGCCTTGTCGCCTATCCCCGGTAGTGCCTGAAGTTGGCTCTTGGTGGCGAAATTGATATCGAGATCACACTCAATTCCTGAGATACTCCTCATCCCATGTCCAGTAACTAAGATATTCGAGCCTGTTTCGAGAGGGATTGCATATGGGACCCCCACTAGTATGGGGTAGGCCCCTATCTGCCTTCCAAATGTAATTCCGGGCTCTCCATGTTTGGAAGAGTCTCTGTATTTTTCATCTGATACGTGCTCAGGGAGTCTTATTCTACCACCTCTAGACTCCCACCACAAGTCCTTCAATTTGGTCCCGATGGGAAATATCTCTTCGAGCATTGGGCGGTCGATTTCTTCTCTGACCGTGGTTTTGAATTTCCTGAATTCATTTTCAGGGATATCTTGAAATCCTTTTCCCTCGACTTGTCGGATATTTATTCTTCTCAGCCATAGTCTCTCCGATTTCAATTCGTTAAGAAGATCGAGATTCATTGCATACGTTCTCTCAGTCTCGCCGTTTAGTCCTGCTATAAAGTTCAGACCGGGAAGTAGTCTTGGAAGCCCTCTAGGCCCCCTTTCCCTTCCGTATTCATTTATGTGCCTAATGGCTGTCTTCAGCTGATTTGCGTCACAATTTAGCCAATTTGTCTCATGTACCATCGGATCAGCTGATTCCAAGCCGAAAGAAAGTACTGCTCCATCAGATAGATTCTCTACCAGAGATTTAGTTATCTCCGTGGACGGCTCAATATTTTGTGCAACTATCGACGGATTGGCATTGTCCACATGCAGAATTTGTAGACCCTCATTGCTTCTTGCTCCTTGCAGTACCTTGGAGATTGGCTCTGGATCAGGAATGGGATATTCCAGTTCCTGAACCCCTTCCGCCCTGTAGGTATAGATATCCGTAGCTCCCCCTATTCTGACGTTGACGACACCAGATTCTACTGCAGTATTGATTTCCTTGATAATATCATCTTCTTTTCTCCACAGAGGAAGGCCTTTCTTGGGCTCAATACAGAATTTACAACCTCTCTTGAATCGGACGCAACCCTGATACAGCTCCACCTCATAAGTAAGAGGACCATTGGACCCATCTGGAGATAATAAATCGGGGTGCCTCACTACCGCCTTTGATGAGGCCCCTCTAAGTGCCCATCTTGACCATTCATCCGGACTCCTTTTCTTATGGTTCATGTTTCCCGTAGAAAGGAAATGATTGAGGGTTGCGTCTACATCCTTCAAGCTACAAAAAAGGTTTGTCCTAGGGGAGACCCATCCCGATTGCCTCCAGTGTCGAATTGCCCAACCGCCGCATATAACTGGGATTCTATTTGGAATAGAGGATAGGAACGAGTCCGTCTCTCGTATACTGATTGGAGTCCCCCTGATGTACTTCCCTGGAACCACTGCTCCAGCTAGAAGGATCGCACCGTCCAGTTCACTCATTCGCTCCCTTACAGATTTGCGCCCACCATAGGTCGAGAGTTCTGATTTGAATGACCTTCTCCATTGATCGACGGTCATGTAGGTGTATTGTATTCCCCTCTCCTCTAGAACACCGCAGATGTATCTGATGTGGAATCCAACATAATTTGGAACACCAAAAGCCGCGGGTTCATCCTCATACCCATCAAGGACGAGCCATCCCTCGAGCTTTTCCATGAGCTAGCGGCCCGGGTAGTCAGCCTTCACCGCTTCGACTGTTTCCTTCGTCCGCCTCTATCTCTACTAGAGCCACTAGGGGATGACTCCTCGACTACTATCTTCCGACCTTTAATTTCTGAACCATTCATGGCCTTGATAGCTGCCTTTGCATCATCTTTAGAGGGGAAAGTGACAAATGCGAATCCCTTAGACTTTCCAGAGTCTCTATCCTTGGCGATGTGTATGGAGTCGATTTTTCCATGCTCCGAGAATGCTTTGGATAGTTCTTCCTCCGATATTTCGTATGGGAGCCTACCAACAAATAGCTTGGATCCCATTTTCTCCTCGAGCTTCCCCCTCATGGCAGATATTGTCTCCCTCTCTTTGGATAGCTCTTCTTTAGTGGCATTTCCACCCTTGACCTTGTCCATACAGTCTCTACATCTTATTGGCTTGCCGGGAGTTGGTTTGAATGGCACCTTTGTTTTAACCCCGCACATCGTACAAACTGCTTCGTGCATGTCCCTTCTAGGCCTACTCTGGCCCCCTCTTCCACCACCGCGGCTAGAAGACCTCATGGATGCCACCCTAGGCGGGATATCGTGATTTGCACCTCTTCGGAAGTCAGCTAGAGGAGAAAGGTATGGCCGGGCTCCATCATGACCTAGTTTCGCTTCTGCCTCGGGAGACCATCTTTCTCCGGATCTGTTCAGTTTGTGTAGACCGAAGCCAGTTTCGTGGCCATGGCCAAAACCATCTGAGAGAACTCGATAGGCTGTATAGTCACATCTTGAGCATTCTACATTGAAATCGATTTTCTTATCCGATACGTCCAGCATTACTCCACAGGCGGGGCAAGATGCAGATAATACTCCTAAGGATATGTCGCCCTTTGTTGAGGCTTTAAGGATAGGATCATCCTTGACTATTCTAGCTCTGACAATATCTCGCATCCTCATAGCATCACCAGGGGACGGAATGAATCTGTCAACGACTTCAGAGACATGTATATCAGCAAATAATTGAAGGGCCGGGAGGCTCCTGTGCCCTCCTTGCTTGCTCTCGACGTGTAGGATTCTAATCTCGGCGACGTTCTCGTTCAGTCTCGTTACCTGTCCGATCACTACATCATCAACAGAAGGAGAGTTTATGGGTGGCCTAGATGACTCTACGGAGATATTTCCATCCTTCTCTACAAGAGTTCCGGGGAGCGTGGCTATGCATCTTCCGTTCTTCTCAAAAATACCTTCTCCAACAGAGGATTCTGATGGAATAGTTACTGTGGAACCGGGTGTAACTTGATCACCAACTACGGCAGACATTGACCGGGCGACCAGCCGTTCCCCTATCAACGGTACGGAGGAACTAGGGGGGAACTAGTCTCCAGAATCCTGCCCTGGTGACTCCTCTGGTCATCTTATGATGAGAATATGAAGCAGGAAGCGGAAAGTCTGCTTCGCCATACATCTCCACGTCCCAATTCATATCTTCGAATCTTTTTTCTAGATGTTTGGCGTTGGCACTGTGCATTATGTGAGTGATGGTTTTTGAGGCTAAAATGTGTTCAATAAATTCAGAATCAGCTCCCTCTTTCTGCCTGCCCCAAGGGGGGTTGGAAATGATTAGGTCGTATCCTTCTAGATGGAAATTGTCCTTCCCTATTCGCTTATTGGAGACTTCATATTTGCCGCTCATTAGCATGCCTTCTGCATTGGCATTAGCCAGATCGCATAATTTTTGATCCGCCTCTACTAATTTTACAAAACTGGCCCCCATCATAACGGCACCAATTCCTAATATTCCGTTTCCAGCTCCCAAATCGGCGACTCTGCATCCGGGGGATAAATCTCCGAAGGCCTGGATATCAAAAAGCCATCTCGATGCTAAATCCCCCGGTGTGACATACTGCTCCATGGATGCATCTAAGTCTTCTTTTACACCTAGTTTGGACAAGGACATCGCGAGTTTTCGTAGCCTCATCAAATGAGGGAGAGCCCTCAAATAGTTATGCCTACCGGATACGTTGGTTGGATTTTAGAATATTTCTTGAATCGTGAATAATGCCTTGAGCAAGCAACATTTCTGCGAGAAGTATACTATTTCCTGCGGCTCCTCTAACAGTATTATCTGAAGCTACCTTGTAGCACAATTTACTTCCTAAAATTCTGATATCTCCAACGAGAACATCCATTGATTTCTGTAGGTTATTATCTAATTTAGTAGATTTTTCATAGTTCGGTAAAGAGGCTGAAGGACCTGTTTCTGAGACAAATATTAGTGGTTTTTTAGTACCCGAAGGCAAATCTAGTTGCTGAACCAATGACTGGAAATTAGACCACGCCTCGATTACCTCGTGTGCACTAACATCTTTCCCGAGGTCTACTGTAACAGTGGCAGAGTGTCCGAACTCCCGGGGAAATCTCCTACATTGGGCATTAATTTTAATGTCGGTAATACGAGATTCCGAGGAATCATTCTCACCGAGAATCCTCCTTAGTTCAGATTCAATACTCTGGGATTCGCCGATAATCTCTGGCTTAGATGTAACTCCCTCCCTGTATCTTTCCAGTGCCTCCCTCCCGGCCCCAGAAATAGATTGCTCTGTGGATATATCGATACTATTTACAGGAAATTTCCTTACAATTGGTGCCAAAGAAATAGCAAGAGGAACTACCATACAATTGGAGCATGCAACTAGGGCACCTGGCCCATATCCATCTTGTATTTCCAGTAAGTCGAGATGCCCAGGATTAACTTCCGGAACAATCAGAGGTACCATTTCTGAATGTCTATGAATCGTCGAATGACTCAACACTACCAGTCCAGATCTCGCCAAATCCTCCTCGATCATAGATGCCGGTGAGTCAGGAAGAGCCGAGAATACAATTCTGACCCCTTGCGCGAGAAGTTCTGAGGCTAATTCATTGCTTTCGCCCATCACTCTAACAGTGATATCCGGGAAATCCGGCCTTGGTTCGTTAAAGCTCCATGGGAGTTCATTCACAGAAATTCCATCTGATTCCTTTGATCCAAACACGTGTGTTGGGATTAACCAGTGATGATTTACTAGTCTCTGAAGAAGTCTTTGAGCTACAAGTCCCCTTGCTCCCAGAACAGCACAGTTTACTCTACCTATAGCCCCCATATTGCCTTCTGATCGTATCTGGTCTATGAAGAAGTGTTTTGAACGTGGTGAATAGTTAAAGTACTCCCGCTATTACTTTTATTTTCATGGAGACGGAGATGGCAATGGTATTGGCTGGAATTGTCATCATAATCATCCTGATGTTCGCGAACATGATGATGCTTAGAGAACAGAAGGATCCGCCCACTGCTACAGATATTGGGCAAGCATTAACATTTCCATCTACTACAGATATCGTTACAGCCCTGAACATTCCTAGTACACGGGATATGCAGAATGCCCTAGGTGCTAGTTTTACTGGAGAAGGTGGTTTTTCTGAAAGGATAGGTGCCTTCACTGACTTATCCAAAGACATGACTGAAGCTACGAGGAAGTTTAACCAGATGGTAGCGACCAAGAGTAAGCGAGCGAAATGGGGCGAATGGCATCTTGAGGAAGAGCTCAAAGAAGCATTTCCAGATGTGAAAATCCGCGTCGCCGTAAAGGGATTAGGGAATATCCCCGATGCGCATTTGAAGACTCCCGATGGAAAAATTTTGATTGTAGATTCGAAGTTCGTATATGACACCTACGATAAAATTCAGAATACTCCTGCGTCTCAAGAAGTAACGAAGAAGAATCTCCAAACTACATTCAGAGGGGACGTCAAAAATCATGTAGAGAAAATAAAGATGGATTATGTTCAACCTGGCAAGGGCACGCAGGAAGTAGCTTACATGTATATTCCATCGATGGCAGTTTATGAATATCTAATTGAGCATGAATCGGCCATGGTACGCTGGGCCGCTTCACAGGGAGTCGTTATTTGCTCCCCCGTGAATCTGATGGCTAACATGCACATGATGGAGATAGTCAGGATGGCCCAGAATATGACGAGTTTGCATACTGAGATTCTTGATGCTCATCTAAGGATAAAGAAGAGTTTTGAGGATTTTGACGAAGAATACAATAAACTCAGCGAACATCTCAGAAAAGCAGTCAACAAAAGGGATGAGGTCACTTCACTTAAGAGTAAGTTGAGTGATGAGATTGAGGGCCTCTCATCTATTGATAGGTCGATTGAAGAAGATAGTGATTGAGGCAGAAACAGTAGTGATAAAATCATCGTACCTCTTGGACAAGATATGATTGACTGGCGGACGGAGGATTACCACCCAGTAGTTCAGCTCCCAGATGAGTACGAGGTTAGGGATTTCACTACTGGGGATTACTCTCCTTCCAAATATGAATTTGATATCGGGAGATATGATGAATTACGTCCAGGGATGTACTCAACGGACCTTTTCTCTGATGGCAGATTTCTGCATGTAGGGATCGATATAGGGGCCCCGGTTGGAACTCCTTGTATGGCATTTGATGACGGCGAGATTTCTCATTTTGGCTACAATCCAGATGATGGCGATTATGGGCATGTGGTAATCACGAAGCATATTATAGATGGGATATCAGTATGGGCTCTATATGGCCATCTAAACTCTAAATCAATAGAAAATAAGGAAACCGGGCAGAAGATTTCCAAGGGAGAGGTGATATGTTGGATGGGAGATAAGCATGAGAACGGAGGATGGGAGTCGCACCTCCACTTCCAGCTGTCCTTGAAGGAGCCAGAAACACATGATATGCCAGGGGTAGTCTCCCCCAATAATCGAGAACAGGCACTGGAGGACTACCCTGACCCAAGATTAGTATTAGGCGCGATCTACTGAATATCAGAGAGGTATTCCTTTAGTTGAGGAATTGGCTCCATGGATGTAGGATTTACCCCTCTTAGGAGGGCTAGTGCTATGGAAGTCCAATCAGAAAGGTGAGCGGCATAAATTAATCGCTCAAGGAGAGATTCGCCTTCGCATTCTATTCTCCAGACATTCTTGGTACTCAAATTCTGCTCGATCCAGCTAATCCTTGATTCGTTCCTCTCATGAATGCCCTCAGAACTCATAATCAGGAGCGCCCTGCTTCCGGGGGACTCTGAGAACCATGCCACTATCTCGTTATGGTTCATCTCAGGTACCTCGGAGTGCTTGGCGAATGCTTCAGAGTTCTCATTAATCTGACAAGTGAATCTGTATGCAGCGGCGTTAAATTCCCTGGGGCAAATTATACCAATCTCAGAATCTACGAGATTTCTAGCCAGAGCCTCTGACATTCCATCTCCTGAGATAATGTCAAGCTTCCTCGAAGAATCTCGAATTCTATTGATCATCGATTGAAGTTCTTGCTCCTCGGGACGAGCTAGAATTCCCATTGACCAGCAGACTGCTAGTTGGGCCCCTAGTATGTGGCCAAATGCAGACCTAGGCATTTGCCCCTTGGGAATAGTAATCGACACAGATTCATCATGATCTTCCAAGATTCTGGTCAGTTCTCCTCCAGAGGATATTCCTACCACTGTTCCCCCAGAATCTATGGCCTTCATTACACCATCAATGGTCTCCTCCGTATTTCCAGAGTATGAAGTAGCAACAACCAGCCAGTCCGGCCCCCACCACTGAGGGAGTCCGTAGTCCCCCCAGACCACGAATGGTAGACCGCCCTCTTCATCTGAAATGGTTTTGAGAAACCTGCCAGCTGAACCTGAGCCGCCCATTCCAAGGAATATCACTCCTGTCCAGTCTAAGTCTGATCCCAATCCTGTCTCCGAAGAAATAGCATTCTCTAAATCATCCACGAAACTCCTAGTAAGTCCACACATATCTTCAGTATCTAGGGACTCAGCTAACTCTTCTATTCTTTGGCCGGGCATTGACTTACTTCCTCCCTGAGGGCACTGCTAGCCATACCCCTTGTATGAAACCAATGCGTATTGACTTCGATTCGAGGTCATCATCGTATGGTAACGCTACAGTGACTACCTTGTAGTCTGTAGGGTCAAGGATCTCCACTGCCGAACTATCCCTGTTCAATATGTCAACAACGAACTGTTCGGTCTTGGGGCAGATTACTACAGAACCTTCCATATCCCTCCAGGTAGCGCCCGATCTCTCGAATCTGTCCATTTTCTTTAGAATCGGCCCGTCCTTCTGCCAACTTTCGACTATCCAAAGATTCTTTCTGAATCTAATGACATCTCCGAGGCCATATGCAGGTTTTCTGTAGCTTAGTGTCAGCCTTGAGACCTCGATTCCGTCGTTGGCACCAACTACCGTGGAGGTTTCTTTGACGGTACCTCCGAACTTCTTGACTAAATTTCTGGACCATCTCCTTGCCATGGCCTTGGACCCTAATTTCAGATCCCATCCACCGGTGACCTGTCCCTCCTCTGAGATGAAGAACATAGGGTCCGCCTCCATCTCAGACAACATCTCATCAAGAGTCTCTCGTAATGACTTGAGCTCTGTTTCGGACAGTCTCCTGCCAGCAGATCTAAGTTGCATTACCGCCTCAAAATATGAGCCTGCCTTGCGTGTGCATGTTGGACAGACTGCATTACTGGTCTGTAGAAGTACCTCATGAGAATCTGAGAATTCATATCCTTCAATAATACCAGAGATATCCACATGTAATCTACTGGTTCTATCGTCTATTTCCTCGACTGCGAAATCTACTGAAACTTGCTTTGCCCTGTCCTCGACACCGAGGCTCCCCCTAATCCTCAAGTCTGCTAAATCATTAGAGTCGATTACTGACCATCGTCCACGAATTTCATGAAAACCACATTTGGAGCATCTATCTTGTTGGATTCTCTCAGGCATGACAGATAGCCTAGTCCTATCTCTCAAGCAAGATTCGCACATTCTATCTGTGGTCAAGGGCGGCGATGCGCCACAGACTATGCAGAATTCGCCGTCAGACATGCCTCTCCCATCAAATGCGCCCATACTCCCAGTTAGAAGGGTTCCCAATGACTGAATGCTTGTAATTAGTTTTCATTCTTCGGAATCGGAGGAAAAAATCTTCAGTTGGATACTTAATTCCGCTATTCTTGACCGTAAGTGGTTTACGTAGTATGCGAGTATGAAAGATAGTATTGTGTAGGCGACTATCATTTCAGAGGTTCCTGTCAAATTCATGCCCTCCCATCTAGTTCCACCTTGCTCTGTTCTAGTCTCTCTTCCATTCTGATAACCTCATTACTTAGTATTGCTAGGCCAATAAATAGAATCAGGAATGAAAGGAAACCCATCATTAGTACTGTCCTGATGGCAGGATCTAAGCCCGTCTCTTCTCCGTTGACTAAAACTATCCCGGGGTGCCTCTTCTGATACCATGTTGTGGCCAGTGCAGTTATTGGGACTAGTGCAAATCCGAATAGTCCCACAGCGGCGAGAGTATCTCTGGTTTCTTGGCCATCTGGTTGAGACCTTCTAGATAAGACCAGGAATAGTGCCACGCCCGTCAGTAGAGCGAATGTATTGAGGCGGAGATCTCCCCAGTCCCACGGGACGCCCCATTCTGCAGACCCCCAAATCGGCCCTGATGTGATTACTCCGAGGCCGAAAAGTAATCCGAGGTCTGAGCCGGTAGAAAACCACCTCCACCCCCAATCTGACCTGTCCTTATACCATGCCACTGCTCCGATGAACAACATACAGAATGCTAGGAATGAAGACCATGCGAAGGGTACGTGCCAGTACAATATCCTGTATGCCTCAGGAGCGTTGAATGCTGTTGAGTCAACCATGGGAGCGTAGTATACTCCCATCAAAGCTGTGAAGGCCGCCCCCGTAATCCCCAGTGCCGTCAGGCCAATACCCACTCCCATTGATGAAGAAGGATTGGTGTCGGGCATGAGCCTTCGAGGCGCTACCTAGTCAAGAATGCTATTCCCTATGCATCAGGAATAATAACAGCCACTGCCCAGACCATAGCAGAGATAATACTCGCAATAATTATTGATGCCAGAGGACTTCCTATAGAAATCTCTGATGACATGCCGACTTCCATGATTACAGATAGTGCGTCAACTAGTTCCATGAATGGCCAAATTAAGACTATCAGAAGGAGAGAGGCCACCGCGGCGCCGGACCTTCGTAGATCGGAAACCAAAAGATGCAGAGCAGTGGCCGCACAAGAAATGTCAATTATTACGAGCGAAGGTAGCCAGAGCCACCTCAAAACCTCCTCAGAACTGTCAACTGGTAAAGAGCCACTCAATACGAACCATGAGAGGTAGGTAAGAGGAAGCGGCAGAAGAATGGATGATGCCATAATCGATGTTGCTGGACGGAATTGTGGACCACAAACCGCTGACCACCATTTCCCACATTCTTCCTCTGAGAGCCTACGAATCATAGCAGGAGAAATAACAGCGGATATGAACGCTGGAGTAAGAATTAGAGCTGCGGCCAGATGGTTTCCGATATTGGTATTCGACAGAGTCGCTTGCGAAGTATCCATTCCAATCATCACTGAATAAGATAGGAGAAGTGCCAGTATGGAGGGAGTCGCCCTTCCAATGGCATCTACTGGGTTTCTCTTCTCGATTGAGTAGCTCCATGAGAATAGTGATGAGATAGTCCTGCTATCCCTTACATTGAGGAGTTGTCTTTCCTGGATAATATCTTCTTTGATGGTGTTATTCGACTCGGAAATTCTCCCAGACTCAATAGTTAAAATCCTCCTTGATATCGAAATTATTTCTTGGTCATGTGAAGCTATCACTATGGCATTTCCGTGTTGTGATAGCTCACTTATCCATTTCTTTAGAACTCCTTTGGAGAATGAGTCTAGCCCTTCGGATGGCTCGTCTAAAAAAACTATCCTAGGAGTCCTACACATCATCGCCGGAGCCATTCCAGAGATTACCGCCAGGCGTCTCCTCAGTCCGGCTGACAGTTGCGAAACCCTGTCCTCTGCTCTGTGGGACATGCCCCACTCCTCTAGGATCTGTTTGGCCTCTATTTGGCTACAATCCATTCCTGATACTTTCAGTGCGGTTATGAGCCTCTCCATGACCTTCTCCTCTCCACAAACGCCGTCTGATTGCAGGGTCAGTCCGAATGGATAGGGCTTTTCCCTTGTTCCAGAGTAATTTCTAATTGTGAGTGATTCGCCTTTCTCTGAAAACCAATCAACTTGGCCAGTCGTAAGAGGAAGGATTCCCACGAGAGATTCTATCAGAGTAGTCTTTCCAGAGCCATTTTCCCCTACGAAGCATACGATATCACCTTGTATTATTTCGAGATTCAATTTCTTGATTACGGTTCGTGTCCCCCTGGTAACGCTAAGGCCTCTAGCCTTGAGGACCGGTGACTGCACCATGCACCTCGGAGTAGTATCAGTCGTTTGAGTCGTTCCATTCTGAAAATCACTATTTGTAAGTCCCCTGTGTCAGGGGTATGAGTGCGTTAGGAGAGCTTGGAGCTTCCGAGCAAATTTTTGTTATCGTACTATTATTTTCCTGTATTTCGCCCTACATTTCTGCTTATCGTGGGAACACAAGTATTGCCCTTGCGACTATTCTTTCACTTATGTTGGCGTCTTTCGTACAATTTGCTATTTCTATTATTCAAGGAGTCCCAGTCGAGATGGGATGGGTAGTTTCTGTTTTTGGAGTCAGGCCGTCAATAGCTACATCTCCTGAAGAGTCATACAGATTCATTACAAGTGCATGGATTCATGCTGGATGGATACATGTGCTAGGGAATATCTTGGTGATTGGACTGGTGGGCGTCCCCCTAGAGCAGAGGATGGGCGGCAAGAGATGGATGGCTGTTTACTTGCTCGGGCTATTGGGCGGGAATATTGCGTGGGTTTTTACACATCCTGATTCAATGATACCTACTATTGGAGCGAGTGGGGCGGCTTTCGGGATACTGGGAGCTTACATGGCATGCTGGCCCAGTGATGAAGTGGAGTTTCCCCTACTATTCCTGATCAGAGCATGGCCAATTTGGTTGATTGTATTCATCAGATTGGGGATAGAGGTTTGGCAAATATACTCGATTCAGATAGGAACCTCAGGCGATAGTAATATTGCACACATGGCTCATGTTGGGGGATTCTTTCTGTCTTACTCGCTAGCAAGGAGAGTAGCCTCCGGAGGACCTCAACCTCTGGAGAAAGATGCAATTGATGGAGTCCCTCAATCCACTAGAAATATGCCGAGCCTTAAGGAAAATCCCTGGGAATCTTCTGGATTCCCTCTCGAAGGCAGAGCCCTGAGAGTACTAGGAAAACTTCTCGAAGAAGGAGATGAAATAGAAACTAGAAGGGCATGGTTGGAAGAGCTTTCCGAACATACAATCTGTCCGATATGCGGAGGAGAGATTCTAGCAGAGACCAAAAATGGCCGAACTTGGATAAAGTGTGGCGTGTCAGAGAGTCACCTAATGTGGCCATAGAGCGAAAAAAACGGTCATGGACAGGTTGGGATTATACAGGGCCGACATTTGGCTCTCTAAGAGAGCCATGGGAAAGAGAGCATCCCCAGTGAATCCAATCATTGTAGCCTTGATGGTTCTGATGCTTGACGTTTCCCTAGGAGTGAGTGGTTCTGAATGGGAAATTAATAATTCTGATGCACAAATAGAAAATGTAGATTCACATGCAATCGCAGATATTCCCCCCCTCATGTGCGAGTCAGGCGAGTGCCCCCTCAAAGACCGGAGCCCTCATCTTCCGCCGAATGGAGTGGATTGGCCAGTTCAAGAACCCGGTTGGTGGTTTAATTTCTGGAATGATAAAGATACCAATGGGATGGACGATAGGTTGCAATGGATAATTTCTGGAGAACGTGAGTCTGTTTCCACCAGTGCGATTATGGGGGATGATGGCAGGATGACTGTGGCGATTTTCGTTTGCTACTCTTGGCACCCAGGAGATGATGATATCTCTGATTTGAAGGATGTTCTATCCAAGTATGGGTGGGAGGAGTATGGTACTTACTTCAGATCGGTAGACATTCTTGACACTTTGATTGTCGAGCATGTTCCAGTGAGTGCATTGATTGAAATCTTGATGCTTGATGGAGTTGTACTGGTTGAACAGCAGGATGTTCTGGTCCCATACCTCAATACCGCGACCAAGGGATCTAAAGTCAGGACCTCAGATGTTTTCAGCGAGACTATGATGGACTATGGTTACGATGGCACAGGAGTAGTTATCGCCATTGCAGATACTGGTGTTGACAATGAGCATTTCTCACTTGATGACTTCTCAGACCAAAATTCTGACAATGGGGCGGAGCCCGATGAATTACCAGATCCTAAGTGGGTAGCCGGATGTGATTCGACCTCTTGGAACCAGCAAGATTGTGATGATGGCGGTGATGATCCTGATGATGGAGACGGGCATGGCACGCACGTTGCGGGCATAGCTCTCGGAACCGGTGGCGATGATAGGGAGAATCAGGGATATGCCCCCGGTGCGTATCTTGTTGATATCAAGGTCATGACGGACGCTGGGGCGTCCAACTCCGGATATACTGTGGCAGGCATTAACTGGGCGGTGCAGAATGCAGACACTGATTGGGGCAACAATGATTCCAGTAGAGGCATAGATATTCTATCAATGTCATTCGGTAGTGGATCAAGCCCTGCTGGAGAGGATCCTGGAGATAACGGAACCAGTCAAGATTCTCTAGCAGTTAATGCGGCATCTGAAGCGGGCATCGTTTGTGTGGCCGCGATTGGAAATGACGGTTATCGAAGGGTAACCTCTGTGGGGGCGGCAGACTCCGCCATAACCGTAGGTGCGATTGATGACAAAGCCAGTATAGAAAGGGGGGACGATTCTATCGCATCTTACTCTAACTCTGGACCCAGGGAAGACGATGGGGATGACAATCAGTGGGAGGAGCTGAAACCAGATGTTGTTGGTCCGGGCTCTAATATTATGTCTGCACAGCATGCCGCATCTAGCTCACAGTTGCCCGGTTCTGCCAAACCTCTAGCCAGTGACAATTATGTCCAAAAATCAGGAACTAGCATGTCTACTCCGGCAGTAGCCGGATTCATAGCAGCGATGCTTCAGATGGACGAGGATTTAACCCCTCAAGAGGTAAAAGACATACTCAGGAACAATTCGGAGACAAGAGGGGGCTCGTCAGCCCCCGATATTTCTGAGAGGTGGAACGATCAATATGGATTTGGGATAATTGATGGAGAAATGGTCATGCAGGCCATTTTAGGAGATACCGGCGGAGGAGGTGGTGACGGAAATGGCACTGGTCCGCCCCCCACGGGAACAGAGGAATGGGTGGTAATAGAAACTCCCGAGGAAGATGCTTGGCTTGTAGAGGGAGAGACCTACAGTGTCAGGGGATACATAGATGAGGATACTGAGACTAATGGAACAATTGAAGAGGTAAATGTAAGCATTTCATACAGGTACAAGCCTGATGAAGGGCCGCGGCAGACTGAGGTTTTAGTTGATTGGCACATAGTTCAGGGAACCATGAATTGGTCTACTCCTTTCTCCATTCCGGAATTCACAGAAGACGAAATAGATGTTGAGGAGATAATAATCAGGGCAAAGGCCAGAAATGAATTCAATGTCTGGAGTGAGATGGAGCAAAGCGAGCATCCTGTTGGACTACTTGAGGTTACATTGGGAGGCCCTAGTGGACAAAGTCCTGTATCTGGGAATACAAATATTTTTGGAGGCTGGGAGTCGGTCAATGGGGCAGATATTCAATGGAGATTAGGTACTGAAAGCTGGGAAACATCACAGCAGTTTGGAGGGACGGGGAGTGACTCGGGAGATTGGTCTGTAAACTGGGACACGACATCAGTAAATGATGGATTTTATAGAATCTCAGTAAGGGTAGTGAGCGGAGATGGTATTTTCTCAGATGAAGTTAGGAGAACTGTAGAGGTAGACAATGATCCTCCTGCTCCTGATTTGATATTCCGAAGCGGAATTAGTGTAAGCGAATACGGATTACCTATATCTGAGACATTCATCAATACATTTCTAGAAGTTAGCTGTGAGGTTAGGAATGATGGCGATTTAGATGCTTCTGAGGTCACCATATATCTAAAGGAAAATGGTGCAAGGAAGGATGAGCTTACAATTCCCAGTATTGGCAGTGGCGATATTGTAGAGGTCATACTTTATTGGAATCCATTGACTTTGGGAGATAGGACTCTATCTATTTCATTGGACCCTTCTAACGAAATCGAGGAGATAGATGAAGAAGATAACGAGCAGTCGGTTGAGTTTCCTGTATTGCAGCGCCCACAGGGTGTCGATCTTGCATTCAGAGATGGAGCAGTTAGAACTGAACCCCCCGTTCCCAGACCTAATGAGCAGTTCCTAATAACTGCCAGAGTTGATAATCTTGGATCCAGTGATGCGACAAATCTTAAGGCGACTTTGGAGATTAGAAATGATGTTGGATGGGAGGCTATTTCCTCTTCTCCCGTACCTCTAGTAATGGGGCAAGGGGCATCCCAGATTTCATTCGCCCACGTGGAGGGCTCCACTGGCCCGGTTCATATCAGAGTGAGTCTTTCAGGCGAGTCCGTGTCCGATCTAGACTGGAGTAACAATATTGTTGAGACTACAATTCTAGTCGATGAGACCACATTAACTGGCCCTAGGACTACTAATTTCCCTACCGGGGAGGAGCCAGTGGAGATTATCCATTTGAGCGAAGAAGGAGGAGTAGTGATAACTAGCAGAGGTGATGAATTAGGACTTTACCGGCTTGGCAGTAACAGGGCCATAACCGCCTGCTCTAATATTTTGGAGGAAAAATGGTCTGGCGACATTGTTGCAGAAGCGTCCAATGATGGCCTTGCCCATGTAGCTTGGACTCGTAGATACCTAGACAATGATGGCTTCTTTAAACAGACTGTAAGCTATACCACAATTGACCCCAGTTGTCTAATGTCACCAATTCAAGACCTTATGGAACCAATCTCTCTTTCTGAAGGAAAATATTGGGGAATTGGGATGGATATGAAGGGACCGGAAATCCTAGTGGCTGGTTATCATCACGAGTTGGCGACAGGCTCTACCAACCAAAATAATGCTATCTTCTTGGTTACCTCCGAGTCTCCGACTAAATCGTCTGATTGGTCCGTTAACCCCCAGCTAGTAGGTGACCTAGATGTCACCCCGGGAAAGACTGACCCAGTTGCCGTGGCCATTGGAGATGAAGACGGACACATTCTCTATCAAGATACGCGAAATGACACCACTGGGGCCGACAGGCTGGGACTCTGGTATGCTCATGGACTTCCTGATCAGACCTCTTGGTCGTTCAGAAAAGCCGTGGGGGATTACTCATTCATGCCCTCAATTTCGATTTCTGATATAGAAGGGGAGGATGTGATCGTAGCGGCTTGGGGAGAGGGCTCCGATCAGACATCAGAATTAGTCGTCACAATAGTTGATTCATCGTTCTCCCAGATAGGCGATGGAGAAGTTAGGACTTCTGCAAGAGGGCTTAGTTATATTGGACTTCTGGATACAGATAGAGGAATACAGATTCTCTTCGACTTCATTGGCCCGAGTGGCCCCCAGATACAATATGGAATGGTTGATTCTGAAGATGGATGGATTGGAATTTCAGATAGGCTGGGCATTGGAAGAATCGTGGTAGCTAGCAGATCCCCAATAGACAGTGATGCGACCATTCTACAGACATCTCCTACTGGATGGCAAATTAGGGCTTTAGTGGATGATTCTTCCCCTATCAAATCTGAGGAAAATATTCTAGAGCAAGTTAGGTCTTACCTTGGCCTGGATGAAAGGAATTTCAATGTAATTCTAGTGGGCATCTCAGGAGTAACAATAGTACTCTGCTTAGTAATTATTTTGACAATGTCTACTAGGGCAATTAGATGGGCGAGTGGCAGGACGGGAAAGAAAATTTCTGGAGTTGTGATTCTTGAGGAAGATGTAGTCGATGTTATTGTAGAGACAGACATCTCAGTTAGTTCTTCTGAGGTCGAATTAGTCGAAGAATCTGGAACGGATTCGCAAAGTACCTCTGAAAGGAGGAGAAGGAGGGAGTATAGGTCTAATAACTCAGCTCAATCACTTCCAGAACTGCATAGCTCTGACAAATTTATCATTCCAGTCCCAAAACATTCCGCCCCTTTGCCGCTCCCAGTCCCACTTAACGGTGCAAATGTTAGAGTGAGTTGTCACTCTTGTAGCTCTATTTTCGAGATAGAATTAGGATTGAAGAAATTCATTTGCCCTGTCTGTGGTGAGAAAATTAAGCTTGGATAATATGAGAAGAGTACTCCTTGCATCACAGTCCGAAAGGAGATTTTCTTGGTTAAAAGAAAATCTAGGAGAGGACATAGAGTTTTATTCGTCCGCCCTCATATCTCCCGAATCTAAGCCCCCCCAAGGATTTGAAGTGAGTGAGCAGGTAGAGAGAGTATGCCAATCTAAGGCCGAGAATGCCATAATTGAGCATAAGCTTTCCGAGTACCAGAGAAAGGCCCATTATGACGCTATTTTGGTTGCGGATACAATGATTGAGGACCCTGATGATCATAAATCATCTTTTGGCAAGCCAATTGATGGCCTTTCGGCCGCGGGCATGCTGATTAGACTCGCTGGGAGGAAACATAAGGTTTGGTCGTCGACCTCGATACTACTTCCCCCTGATTCAAACGAGAGAGGGGGAGACAATGCAAAATGGAATATCTCAAATTATACCAGTTTTGCAACTGTGGAATTCTCGGACTTGGGAGCGGATGAGATTTTCGAGCTGATTTCATCAGAATCATGGAAGGGGAAGGCAGGGGGATATGATTTGGCTGGCTTAGCAGGAAAATTCTGTCGAGTAGTGGAAGGGGAAGAAGTCACTGTACTTGGATTATCAGATCTAGCAATAGATAGACTGGTACAGATTATTCCTAGATGAAAGTGACTCCGCCGAACTTCAGTACAAACTCCTTCTGAATTTCATCGAACCATTCCAACATTGATGAAGAGAACCTAATCCTCTCAACTTCCTCATCCATCAGTAGATCATCCTGTATTCCCTTCAATGTCCCTGGCGCCGCCCCACAGGACACACATGCTCCGTCTAAGTCAATAACTAGGGACAGTGACTTCCCAGTTCCATCATAGAATTCCCAACTTGAAAGAATTAGGCCCCCTCCATGACCATCTAGAGCGGCCCTGACAGGACCTAATCTTGCCATTAATGCGGGGATGGAATCTGGATGGTCTGCTTCAATCAATGGAATTAGAGAGAGGCCCCTAAGTCTTCCCAACTCTTCTTCATCATGATTTTCACTGATTCTTCTTTGTGCCTCAATTCTCATTTGCTCTTCTATCTGAGAACCATATGTTTTTGCCAACTCATCGTCGTCTGTCTTGGCCGGATCCATGTTGTAGGATTAGGGGTGCTCTTTAGAAATGTACTAATTTGTGATGAAGTTGTGCCACACACATTCAAAAGGATGGAAGCACAGCACATTACGAGGAGTAGTATGGCATCGAACGAAAACCCCATCCTAGAAGTCAAAGGACTGAAAGTGGGCATAGAGGGTACATCGATACTGAAAGGTATAGATTTGATGATTCCAAAAGGTGAAATTCACGCAATAATGGGCAGGAATGGCAGTGGAAAAACAACCACTGCGAATGTCATAATGGGGCATCCGGCGTATGAAATTGAAGATGGCGAGATGTATTTGGATGGCGAGAGCCTTCAAGACATGGAACCATGGGAGAGATCTAGAGAAGGGGTTTTCCTGTCTTTCCAATACCCACAATCAATACCTGGCTTACAAGTAGGAAATTTTCTCCGGAAGTCAGTGTCCAGTGTCAGAGGAGAAGAAGCGGCTAGAGGCTCCGAATTTAGAGAGAAGTTAACAAATGCCATGGAGGAGCTAGATATTCCTAAATCATTCCTCTCTAGATACGTCAATGATGGATTCAGCGGAGGGGAGAAAAAGAGGTTCGAAATTTTACAGTTGATGTTACTGCAGCCCAGGTTAGCAGTCCTAGATGAGACAGATAGTGGATTGGATATTGATGGAATAAGAACTGTTTCTAAGGGCATAAACTCTGCAGTCAGGGGGACTGAAAATGGTGCATTGATAATTACTCACTACTCTAGAATATTAGAGCATGTCAATCCGGATCGTGTCCATATCATGATTGGAGGCAAGATTGTAGCTAGTGGAGGCCCCTCTCTAGCGATTTTGTTGGAAGATAATGGATATGATTGGCTTGAAGAGCAGGTTGAGAGTGGAGTTGAATTCGAATGACTGGAGATATTGAAGCCCGAGAAGCAGTGGGAGACTACAAAGCAGGATGGCATGATCCTGAAAATGCCACTATAAGATTTGATTTTGGACTTTCAGAAAAGGTAGTCAGAGATATTTCTGAGCTCAAGAATGAGCCCGAATGGATGACCGAAATACGAGTAAAGGCATACAGACACTTCATTGAAAGGCCGATGCCTACTTGGGGCAACACGGAAGAATTGATGGAAATTGATTTCGAAAAAGTATGCTACTTTTTGAGGTCGTCTGATCAAACTGGTAATTCGTGGGACGACGTGCCGGAAGATATCAGAAATACCTTCGATAGGCTGGGCATTCCTGAAGCTGAGCAGAAGTGGCTATCGGGAGTTACTGCGCAATATGAATCAGAGACCGTGTACCATAGCATAAGGGAAGACCTCGAGAAGCAAGGAGTGATTTTCTTAGATATGGATTCTGGACTTAGGGAACATGAGGAGATTGTGAAAAAATACTTCGGAAGTGTGATCCCCTACAGTGATAACAAATTCTCTGCACTCAATACAGCAGTATGGTCTGGAGGCTCTTTCATCTATGTTCCCAAAGGCGTACATGTCGAAATGCCAGTTCAGGCTTATTTTAGGATAAATGCCAAGAATATGGGTCAGTTTGAGAGGACTCTTATCATTGCTGATGAAGGAAGTAGTATCCATTATGTCGAAGGTTGCACGGCACCTACCTATTCCACCGACTCTCTACACTCGGCTGTTGTCGAGCTCTTGGCCCTCCCGGGAGCCCACATCAGATACACCACTGTACAGAACTGGAGTAACAATGTGTACAACTTGGTGACCAAGAGAGGTGTCGCTTATGAGAATGCGAAGATCGAGTGGGTGGATGGAAATATAGGAAGTAAATTGACCATGAAATATCCCGCTGTTATCCTCAAAGGCGAGGGAGCACATGCAGAGGTCATTTCTGTAGCCTATGCAGGAAATGGGCAACATCAGGATGCGGGGGCCAAAGTACATCATATGGCGTCAAATACCACTAGTAATATTCTTTCAAAAAGCATCAGTAAAGATGGAGGGAGGGGCTCTTACAGAGGGATGGCGAAGATAATGCCTAAAGCAGAGAATTGTAGATTGAATATTGTTTGTGACGCCCTGATTCTAGATGAGAAGAGTAGGCAGGATACTTATCCCACAATGGAGGTTGGAAACCCTACCGCTCATTGCGAGCATGAAGCTAGTGTCTCAAAGGTAGGAGATGAGCAACTTTTCTACTTAATGAGCAGAGGACATACTGAGGCAGAGGCACTCGGAATGATCGTTAATGGTTTCTTTGAGCCGTTCACTAGGGAGCTTCCAATGGAATATGCTGTAGAGCTGAATAAGCTTATGTCACTTGAAATGGAAGGAAGCATAGGTTGAGTTCTCCATGGATGCATCTTCACAATACTTGTCCACTGATCGTCCCGATAGGGCTGACCATCTGTGGAGATATACCCCTTGGAAAAAGATTCACCCTACAGGAAAAATTTCGGATATTCCCAGTGATTTTTCAACTCCACATATAAGTCTGAAGACAATAGATGGAAGTGCTTTACCCCCTGGAATATCCCTAACAAGTGGCAATACTATTTCCGAGGGACTTCCAGTAGATGAAAAAATTACGAGGTGCTTTCTGGAGGCAGTTACCGAGGAGTCTAAATTCACTCTTACGGTTGCCCCTAGGTTCAAGTCAAGTGTACCGATAGTCATTGAGATTTCCACGGGCGGGATTTTCTGTTCGGCCCACATCTGCCTAGACATTGGTAAGCTTGCGGAACTAGAATTAGTTACGGTTGTACGGGGAGCTTGTGATTGGTTTGGAATGTTGAGAACAGGCTCTACCGGAGAAGGCGCAATAACCAGTGATGTCGTTGTCAATAGACTTGAACATGGAAATCTATTGAGAGTCGAATCTATTTCAATTCCACGAGATTCACAATTCAAGGCTGGAACTGTCTCATCTGGATCAACAATAACAAAGGCAGATCTAAGGTATCGGATGTTTCAACCCGGAGGAAATCTAAATGTCCTAGGATCAATTCTTTCAGCGAGAGAAATGAGTCTCGACCATCATATCGAGATATACCATGACTCCCCAGAGACTTTCAGTCGTTTGAACTGGAACTCAGCATGCGGCGGTAGCAGTAGAACTGTGGGTACTGGAATGCTTCGAGTTTCTAAAGGCTCGAACGGTGCTGATGCGGCTCAGCTTTTTCAGAATCTTCTGTTATCCAGAGACGCGCAAGCTGATTCGATTCCTGAATTGGAGGTGTCTGAACATGATGTAGTTGGGTGCGGGCATGGAACTGCAAGCGGACCCGTTGACCAAGAACAGATGTTCTACCTTGAGTCAAGGGGAATGTCGCCCAATGAGTCCAAAAGTACTCTGATTGCAGCTTTTCTAAATTCGACACTCTCGGAAATGGGAGGGGACAAGATGCACAGTTGGCTTGTATCTGAGTTGGATTCCGATCTTAATGAATTAGGCGATTAGGAAGTCCTGTCCCTGAATGATGCCGCTACAATTCCAGACCTAATGCAGAGTGCGATATCTGGATCCTCTAGACCTGTGGCGAAGATAGGGATGAAGGAGGCCGGGGCCCCAACCATGGCCCCTGCAACTAAAGAAATAGAGATGGCATCCATAGTGGCGATATTGGTCGCGGCCTCCGTAAGTAGTATCAGGTCAAGAGTTTGAGGGCAAGAGATACATTGATTTGTCATGAATAATTGGCCGTGACATGTGTATCTTTTGCAGTCATAGAGAGATTGCTAGCATTCAAGTTGAGGACTCTCCAACTATTCTAATAGCCGGCTCAATTGTTGTTACTGCATGTACCATTTACAATAGAAGGCTGAAGAGTGAGGAGCCAGAGAATGAGGCATCGGAGAATGTTAAGCCAGATTCTGGCAAGCTGAAAAATGGGAAGACAGATAGAAAAAGAGAGCTTCGAGTTTCTAGCATCTTGTGTTCTATCTCTGGATTCCTACTGTTGATGTTCTTTGTATCTCCACTCATGTTAGCAGAAGGGAGCGTTCCCGAGCTATCGGGTAGAGCCAACGCGATTGACTATATGGACGGAGGGAGCTGGGGCAACAATGATCACGATGAGAGGGGTGATTTGGGCCATAATCAGTCAGCTCATGGCGGCTCATTCGCTTGGTCTGAACTGAATCCAGTGTTTGGTTTCGTGTATGCCTTTGGCGATATTAACTGCCATCAGAAACATGATCGCTCATGGTCGATAAATGAGAATCAGATGCCAGTTTGTGCCAGAGATGTGGGAATATTCATGGGATTCTTCATGGGGTCATTATTCTTCAGATTGAAGGGGTACAATAGATGGACGGTTAGAGATTCTTTCCTTTCTGTTTTTGATGATGATTCAATAAAATCTGTGTATATTAATGACGGGCGTATGAGGCTAATGATACTATTTTTAGCACTGGGCATCGTACCTATGGCGATAGATGGGTTTACTCAATTACTATCTGGTTATGAATCTACCAATATAGTCAGATTAATTACTGGTTTCATGGCTGGCTTTGTCATAGGTTGGTTTGTCAACTCGGCCCTATCATCTAGGCCTGAGTTATTTGATTCCCCTTCCTCTGTCGTACTTCCTGCTGGCTCGAAATTGATATTGAAATAATCAGATAGATTTCATTGTCCACCAAGAGATAAGATCGTTTTCATCTTTAGGGAGGGGGTATGAGCCTCTACCGGGGCCAAGTATAGCTATTCTTTCCAAAGTAGATTTAACTGCCGAAGGATATTTTCCAGATCTAATTATTTGTCCCATTGCGAATCGGATATGAGTATCGGGATTTTTCTTCATCCATTTCATAAGGATATCTCTGAGAGGCCATATTGCGATTACTAGGCGACCGAATGGTCGGGATTCGTCATTCATCTGTGAACGCGGCGCCTCCCTCCCGATTAGAGCTCTGTGCTGATGTATACAGCCCAATTTTTCATTTAGATATCTTACAATTGTCTGTGTATGCCTCTCAGAAACAGATCTTACTGGCCCCAATGACTTTCTAAGTTCCCTAATATTTGCTGTTCTCATCAGCGATAATGTTCCACAGATAGAGGAGAAAGAGTGCGACAGGACTTTCTTTGGGACATCTGACCTCTCTCCGTCTAATAATTCACCGAGGATATCTGAATGAGCTTTCTGAAAGTTCTTGAGGACCCTCCAGGGAGAGCTCCCATCTAGCCATTCTTGTTCTCCAATTGCAGGTTTTACGCCCAGTCCCTGCAATGTAGACTGCCCCCTTGAGGATATTATTAGTTCGCTGACTAGATTCCTATCTACCACTTCAGATAAAACATTCACAGGTTCAGGGCGAGAATGCATAAAGTTTCTAATCAGATATTTGAGCTTCATTTTGAAATCATCTTCTGAACCTTCGTTAAGAACAGGTCCAATGATAGCCCCCATATCAAAAGGAGTTGGCATCTCAATATTTCCAGATAGTAGCTCCTGGTAGCCGTGTCTTATCATCATCTGAAGTTCGCTAGTCTCGAAATATTCCTCTTTATCGGAATGTGCTCTCAGTGTTCCGCTCTTTATCCTGTCCAATGCCACACTTGGATCGCAATCAACCCAGATACAAAGATCGGGTACTAGCGCCGCTGAATTCATATGTGCCACTCTTTCTACCCCTAGTCCCCCAACTATTCCCTGATACACCAGCGATGAGTGTATGTTCCTCTCACTTACCACTCCAATTCCAGATTCTAATCTTGGAAGTATCCAACCATGTGAATGGTCAAGCCTGTCCGCTGCGAATAGGCCTGCTTCCCTCTCCGGGCTTGTGATTTTCTTCCTGACGGAGTCGATGGCCAACCGGCCTAGAGGGTGATCTCGTCTAGGCTCACCGGTTTCATCGACCGATACGAAAGGAAACTCCTTCCTCATTACCTCAGAGACCACCTTGGTTGCTAGTCCTTTACCACTTCCATCGCCCCCTTCAATGGTGATCAGGTACATTGATCAATCCTCCTTGGAGTGAACATCGTAGAACTGCCCTCTGGAAAGGCCCACAAAGCCCATTCCAGAGAGAGTTAAAAGAGGGCCGACGAACATTAGCCCGCCGCTCCACAGACCTAAGAAAGAGAGCCACCAAGTTTTCTTGTAACTGATTCCTTTTCTTGCCTCAAGGCCCCCTGCGAAACCGGCAAGTCCGGTTAGTAGAGTAAAGACCGCAAATATCGTAGCAATCATCACTGATTCTCCCAGATAGCTTTCCCCCTGCATATCCAATACCTGTGTCCCTTCCCCCTCGATCAAAGTTATCGTGAACTGGGTGTAATCTCCGGGAATTAGTAAGACATGTACAGTCACATTTCCAGAGTGTGCTACTTCGAGCTTCACCGGCCTTCGTGGGACATCTTCGATTGAGAATCTACCGCCCGAATTAGTTGAGTCGCTTCCTATTAATATTCCATCTTCATCATAAAGTAAAACGTCAATATCGCTTACCCCTTCAGCGCCTGATGAGTTACTGACTAGTTCTGAAATAACTATTCCTTCAACGTCTGCTGTCCCTCCTGATTCTTCCACTTGTCCCGAAAGAATATCACTCACATTGCCAGAAATTAGCATTATTCCTATGGCGAAACCCAACATTCCTCCAATCCCTATCAATACCGCTCCGAGATTCCTGGTAGCCGAATCTGTAGAGAGGTCTGAAAGCCACATTTGGAAGCTAGAAGAGCTATCCAAATCCTCGTCAAAGTCATCAATCATTGAGCATCCCCTTATCCTCTTGTGATAGTGGAGGGAGATTAAGCTGTTCATCATGCCGATTAGAGGTTTCTACACTTTTTTTATCCGCGGGCATATCATCCCGCCTCAAAAATATGAACATTATCACCAGTATCAAGACTCCGATAGTTATCAAGGAATTGTCTGAGATATTGGAATCTTGAGCTGCCTCACAATGCGATATACAGATATTAGCTTCAGCACCTGAGAGATTTGTCATTTGAACGAGGTACATGCTAGACCAATTCTTCCCTGTTATCCAAAATTCTGAATCCGAAATATGGGCGATTCCATTGAGAACATTGTTATGCCCATTATCATTTTTAGAAGAGAGGTGGCTGGCATCATAGTCTCCCACAACCGTGCCATTAGATGGGTCGAATACCAGAATCCTATCCTGTTGCCAAATATTGGCCAATACTCTTGGCCCGGCAGGAGTATTGACACATTCTAACTCATTTATTCTATCTATGAGGTTACCAAAACTATCTGCGACTGAAACTATCCTTTCAATCTCAAAAGTTTCTGGACTGCGGAAAGAAACAGTAGAAGTTCCATTGGACATAACAAATGAGTTTCCGTCGAAGCATATTCCCCAGCCTTCTCCTTCGTACTCATACGAAGATACCTGAGACAGATTATCCATCTCAAAAACATATGCTATTTGAGTCTCCCATGTAAGCATAATAATTGTATCATTGTATACTGTTATCCCCTCTGAGAAGACTGAGTCATTGAATGACTTCGATCTAATTATATCGCCAGTCCATGGATTGACTTCTCTTAATGACGAGTGGCCGTACAATCCAGTACTTTCGTATATACTCCCATTATACATCTCTAGTCCCTGTGTGAAGGCTTCATTATGATGATTATGTTCGCTTAGTATCACGATTTCATGTTCAATAGATTCATCATATATGCTAGTATTTTCAGCTTGCACTAGTGACGAAAATATGATCGATAAGACGAGATAGGTGAGGAGTAAACCACTCCGCCTCGTACGACTCATGTACGAACGATGCTCCATCGGTGTTAAAATACGTCTTAGAACCGATTCATTCTAGTTACAACACGGAGTGTTGAGTATGCCGAGCCGGGAACGTCGTAATTCTTCAGTAAGTGCCACTGTTCTGGCCGTATTGCTAATTGTGACTAGTTTGTCTCCTTTATCTTTAGCTGAAGAGTTTGAGGATGAAGAAACACGCGGCTTTCTTAGCGATCTTAGTGAGTTCAATCCGGATCTCGACGGAAGGCAATATCTATTCTCCGAATCTCCCATTCCGATATACTCTGCAACAGGATTCCTAAAGTCACAATGGCGTTCAGCCGGTTATCCAGACTTGTCTTTGCCATTCTCGGAGTCTTATGTCAACTCTAGATCATCTACAAGGAGTTGTGAGAACGCCTGGAGCGTGGGAGATACTGATGATGTGACGACTGCAGGAGGGCCGATAGCGGCAACTGTGCAGAAGGTTTCCAGTAATTCGGCAATCTTTGTGGAAGATGGCCAAGTTATACCTTCAACTACTCTAAACGATATTGCTTCAACTTGGGAGTCTACAATATTTCCCACTGTGACCAGCTATTTCGGTTCTGCTCCTGATGTAGATAGTACTTGTCAGATTGAGATAGTCATATTCTCAATAGATGGTGGTGGTGGAATAGGCGGTTATTTCGTCCCGGGCCTTTCATCGAGTAAGGAATCAGTGTTCATGGATATTGATGATCTAAGTTGGAGAAACACCATACTGGCCCATGAATTCCAGCACTTACTGCACAATGCAAGGGATCCTTTTGAGTACATCTGGATAGATGAAGGAGCTGCCGATATGGCCGCCTACCTGTGTTTCGGAGTTACGAGCTCCCTGACTGGCCATGCAAATGAATGGTCACAGAATTCCAATATGAGCGTCAGGTGGTGGAATCAGAGGATAGCAGATTATGGCGCTGGTTTCCTGTTCTTGATGTATCTATCAGATAAGCTGGGAGGCGCTTCTGCCATTTCCACATTGGTCGCCGATTCCGATATCGGAGGGAAAGGAATAGAGGACTTGGCTTCTAATCCTCCTGCCGGCTCGACCCCGATTGGAACCACAATGAGTGATATTTTTGCCAATTTTACTCTCGCTGTATCGGTCGATAGTGGACAGGGAGCTTTTGGCTTCTCCAATCTTGACTTGAGCGCTGGCTGCACGGCGGCGTATGTTTGTAAGGCTCAGATGAGTGGTTTCAATGACCAGTGGATCAATTCATGGACAAGCCCTCTACAAGAATTGGAAGGATGGGGGATGAGGGCTTACAAGTTTAACCAAGGCTCTGGCGCTCCATTGAATATCATGGTTCAGCCTTCTGAATTCGGATTCGAGGGTGCTTTACTAGCTAAAGATAGCAGCACAGGAAGTTGGTCCATGAGTAGGATGAGGGTCGATCAGGTCACTGGCTCTGTAACGGGGCTTATCCATGATTTTGGATCGGATGTAGACGAGGTGTGGATGACGACTTGGTATGAATCCACGGTTGATGACTGCGATTACAACTATGCTACTTGTGGAATTACCAGTGGTAGTTATCCCACCGCAACTGTGACTGTTCAAGCGATGCTAGTTACCGATCCTGCAGAAGTATCGATTGATTCGATCGATGATTTTGATAGAGATTCTGATGGATTGTCAGATAGTGTACAGGTTGACTTAGGAGTAGTTTCTAACTCGTTTTTTGAAATACTTGAGGTGACGGTGGATGCATTCTCGAACAACACACTTGTGGACAGTAAAGTTTTCTCTTTGACTGCAGGTAACAGTATTTCTACAGAAAAGAGTGTTTGGTTCACTCCTCCTTATTCCGGGCAGTGGACTTTCGGAGTAAGCATAAACGATGTTACATCTGAACTGGTGGACCAAGCTTTCTCCTTACCAATTGATTTGAGTAACATGAAGCCGGTTGCATCTATTTCTGTCTCTGTAAACTCAACCCAAACCTGGTTGCCAGTCAATATGTTTGGATCCGGCTATGATGCATGGGGATTTGGCATGGAGAATGGGACTTTCTCCAAGAACGAGACTCCCATAGCATACTATTGGGACCTAGGAGATAACGTCTCTTCAACGCTAAAGAATCCTGTTCATCAGTATCTGGAGTCTGGCATTTACCCTGTCGTCCTTACGGTAATGGACCAAGGCGGTTACTTCTCCGAGCCTCAGACTTGGACCATTGTGGTCGAAGACACTAGTGATCCGATACCTGAAATTTCAGTAGAGGGGGTTGTAGTTTCAGAGGAGCTGGTTTTACTGACCAATCAGCAAGTAATGTTTTCCGCCCTTGGGACCACAGACAACTTACCATTGGAAGAGTTGTACTTCGAGTGGAATTGGGGAGATGGAGAAATTGAGTCAGGAGTTGGACTCTTTGAGTCTAGCCATTCTTGGGTGGATGGGAGTGCTGAAGGAATTGTATACACCCTTTCCCTGCTGGTCAGTGATGGCATTCATGAAGTTGAGCACAGTATTTTCATTAAGATTCTGAATAGAGTCCCTCAGCAGATTTACGATGCTCAGCTCCAGACATATACCCTTACTCCACTGACCCTTCCCTCTGTTTTTACAGATAGTGATGGGATGATCGTGGAATATGAATGGTCTTTCGAGGAAGGAGTCAATCTCGAGGGAGGGGGCATGACTATGACCTCAGATTACTCTCAGATCTCGTCTGATGCGGCCAATCCAATCGTGGGATGGTTGACACCTGGACTGAAAAATATCAGCCTTACAGTCACTGACGATGATGGGAACTCATCATTCGCAGTACTACAAGTCAATGTGATTAATCAGAGGCCTGTTGCTGTTTTCTCGAGACCTAGTGATGGAAATGTGGAAACCACATACACCTTCACTAGCTACTCTTTCGATCCCGATGGAGACTCATCCCAGTTGTCCACATTTTGGACAATATCTGATTTAGAAGATCCTATTGAAAATGTCTCTTCAGTAAGCCACACATTCATGAGCCCGGGACTCTACACGGTGACCCTCACCGTTACAGATGTGCTCGGACTAGAGTCGGCCCAGAAGTCATTCACTTTGAGAATAGAAAATCCTCTTCCTGTTCCAGACATAGATTTCTCTTGCCCTAGTGTCAATGATAGCATACTTGAAAGAGAGCCTGTCGAGGGAGAGCAAGTAGTTTGGCAGATTCCTCAGACAGAAGCGGGCGGTGCATTCATATCTCCGGGCAGTCTTATGAAATTTGACGGATCTGGAAGCTATGACTCTGACCCCGCTTTCATTGGCAGAGCTTCTACAGACTCCAATAGTGAGGATTGGAATGGAATTACAAGATGGATTTGGGATTTCGGTGACGCCACTCCTCAAGTTGAAGGGGCAGTGGTTTGGCATCAATATTCGATTCCTGGGACCTACTCTGTGACCCTGACAGTTGTGGATGGTTTTGAGGGAGGGGAGACCAACTCGACATACATCCTTGTCATTGTTTCCAAATCCCCTGAAATTCTGACTACCGCCCCTGTTTCATCCGATTATGTCAATATTGGCGACCCAGTCTCACTGAATTACAGTGTCTTCGATCAGGATCTAGAAGACGGCCTTGTTGCATGGATGGACATTGACTCGTCCGTAGACACAGATGGAGACGGGGATCCTACAAATGACAACGATAGATCGCTATCTGGGGATTTGATTGTCAGGTGGGACCTAGATGCTAGTATCGATTCAGATGGAGACGGAGATTACAGGAACGACTGGGACTGGAACCCGCAGAATTGGAATGAAGAGGGCGAAATTGGGATAACTATGCAGGTATGTGATGCTGTAAACGTGTGTGTCGATAGGGATTATGTGATCACAGTATTATCTACTGAGGACGAATATGTACCCAAGTCGCTCTCTGATTTAACTTGGGAGGACATAGTTCCCAACAAGGAGAGTGGTGGACTGCTGGCTCTTGTCGGACTCGTCCTCGTTCTAGGCTGGATCATAATGAGGCAAAAAGATGAAGAGGAGCTTGATGCCGATGAAATGATGGAGACCTATGATGTCGATGAAGTTGAGGCTGATGGAGGATTGCCCGGCATGGATCAGCACAAGCCACCGCCTCAGCCAAAGTACCTGTCTCAAGAAGAGCGACGTGATTCTGATTCCGGTTATGTACGCCCGATTAGAACAAGGAGGCGTTGAAGTGAACCTTGTAAAGAGACGTAAAATTCTGTCTTTTTTGGTCAATCTTTCATTGGTATTTCCAGCTTCTTTTTTCGCTTTAATGATACTATTCTCCCCAGTTTCCTCTGCACAATCTACTGGCTCGTGTGATGTTCCAGCAGTGAATAACCCAACTACATCAGATAGTATTTCTTTGGAGTCTGTGGAGGATCCTTTCTGGAGTGATGACAGTCCTCTCTATGACTTGACATCTGATGTCTTTGTAGACTTCACTGTTGACAATGATAGTGCGACTTCGGTATCTATGAAGCTAGTCCCCGGATACATGTATACGTTTTGCATAAGTATAACCAGCAATCAAGAGGATCCTCCTGTGAACCCCAGCTCTGATATCTATCTAATGACTGAGCCAAACTGGGACAGGTATGTCATCGATTATGAAATGAGGGAGGGGAATGGCTTCTTTGAAGCATTTGACGAGCTTCCCGTGGAATGGAGAGATATTGATGACTGGCTTCCTTTCAGAGATGTTCACGCGTATGAAGATACTACGTATGTTGAATTCTCGGTCGCTATTGACTCCTCTGGATCGGGTTTCTTTGGCGGTGGTGATATCCCCTACTACCTAGTAATAGATGGATGGGAAAATAGAAGGCACACTAATACTGAAGCTAGCGGCGGGGATATCGATGTTGAGGTCCTGATAGATGTCGAAGAAAGACTGAATATCCCCAAATTCACCGCTACCCTTCTAGTCGGCTCATTACCGCTTGCTTGCATAATAATGCCAATGATCATCCATATGAGATACATGGCCACTGGCAGAGAAAATGTCGAAGGCGAAGAAAGACGCGAGCTTCCTTACCTTGACAGTGAAAACAGAAATTCTCAAGACACCTAGACGTAACCCAAAAGTTTCCATGCAGTAGCTAAATCGGATACATTTATTTTTCCAGAATGGGATAAGTGCCAGCCCGTCTGCATTGTCGAATATACAACATTCTGATTCAGAAGAGGAGCATGAATTCTTACCCAGTCCCCTCCAGAACCAATTCCCATCAAGGATGTCTTTATGCTGGAATCCCTTAATTCCCATGCGGCTTCGAATATTCTCAGGGCCCCCTCTGAGCCAGAAATCGGATAGCAAATCTTCACCATGTCCCCATGGCTAGTGTAGTCCTCGATTTCGGAAATTATTTCCTTTGCAGGAGGCGGGGCCTCTTCGGAATGGTGTGAGGCTATCACCTGTGTCTTGCCCTTTGCTATTTTCATCAATGATTCCCTATCCTTGACGGAAATATCTACCTCTAAATCTACCCAGCTAACCTCACTCTCTATTGCGGTTCTGAGGACTTCTATCCTACTTGCCTCATCCCCTGGATAGTTACCTCCCTGTCTTTGCGACCTGCATGTCAATATTACTGGAAGTTCTATTCCTTGCTTGAATGAGGATAATGCCGAATCGAGATCTATTGACTCTAAGGGAAGTACCTCGTACTCAACTTCTATCTTAGCCCTTCTTCTTGGATCTGCTTCTTCTTCTGGGTTTTCTATTTCCAGTTCTTTAACCCAAAGATTATCCAGCCTTACTTCGACTAAATCTGCCCCTGCCGCCATCGCCAGAGTGGCATCTTTGAGCATCTCATCCACAGTGTGGCCACTTAGTACAACGCATACCTGTGGCACCTCCATATACTGCTTCGACCATAGGATTCTGTTTAATCGTGTCGTGTCAGCATGAGTCATATTTTTTTCAACTCGAGAGGGTCGTAACCCACAATTTACTAGTCTCGTCAAAGATCGGTATTGGTAGGTTTGAATCTGAAACATGTTCTATTATGGATAAAAAAACCATCCTCCAATACGTCTCGTACGCCTCATCTGATGAACGAGAATAGTAGACTATCACAGAATAGTAACTATCTAGAAGGACGGTAATATACTTTTTTCCCGGGCGGAATAAACTAGTGAAATTGAACGATATTGAAGAATATATTAGCAGAGTTGAATAACCACCTGCCATCAGATTATAGCATTATAATTGAGGGTTCCATAGGAACCCTCAAGGAATTTGGGTTGATTATTGTGACAGATGACTATGATGCTGGTAGCATACAGGTCCTTGAGGGACTAGAAGCAGTTAGAAAAAGACCAGGGATGTACCTTGGAGACCCCCATGATGGTTCTGCACTTCATCACTGTATCTGGGAGGTTGTCGATAACTCCGTCGATGAGCATCTTGCAGGCCATACTGATTCAATCGACATTACGCTTCACCAGGGGGGTTCACTTTCAGTAAGAGATTATGGAAGAGGCATCCCGGTTGGTATCCATGAAGAATTTGGAATATCGGCGGCCGAAGTGATAATGACAAAATTACACGCCGGGGGGAAATTCGATAATAGCTCTTACAAAGTATCCGGTGGACTCCATGGTGTCGGTGTTTCTGCGGTCAACGCGGTATCGGAATGGATGGAAATGACCATTCACAGAGATGGTATCATCTATTTCCAAAGATATGAAGCTGGGGTTCCAGTTGATGCATTGAAAGAAATTGGGACATGCGACGATACGGGTACAAAAATTTCATTCCGACCAGATCTATCGATATTCACGGATATTACAGAGTTTGACTTTCAGGAAGTAGATACCCGAATAGGGGAAACTGCTTTCCTTAATGCGGGATTAAAGATTACGATTAATGATGAGAGGGAGGAGTCCGTGCATGTATCTGAGCACTTGTATGAGGGGGGGCTCTCAGAATACGTCAGTCAACTGAACGAACGGAGAGAGGTCCTACATTCGGATGTAATCAAGATTAAAGGAGATAAGGAAATTGAGAAGGGAAATGTGGAGGTAGAGCTGGCCCTGCAGTGGTCTGATGCTTTCAGTGAGTCGATTCGTTGCTATACCAATATCATAAGAAACAAGGATGGAGGGACTCATATGTCTGGCTTGCGTACGGCCCTTACTAGTTCTGTCAACTCATATGCAAAGAAAAAGAAATTACTCAAGGGAGATGCTCTCTCGGGAGATGATGTCAGAGAAGGCCTGGCCGCAGTGGTTAGTGTAAAGCATCCTGATCCCTCTTTCTCATCTCAAACAAAGGATAAGCTTGTGAGCAGTGAGGTGACCGGTATAGTTCAGACTATCGTCTATGACAAACTGGGAGAATTCTTTGAAGAAAATCCATCTGTTGCAAGACAGATTGTCGAAAAGGCTCTTCTAGCTTCTAAAGCTAGAGAAGCGGCAAGAAAGGCCAGGGATCTGACTCGGAGGAAGGGCGTCCTAGAGGGAGGAGGGCTCCCGGGGAAGCTTGCGGACTGTCAGTCGAGAGACCCCAGCGAGTGCGAAGTATACCTCGTAGAAGGGGACTCTGCAGGGGGTTCGGCGAAGACAGGCAGGGACCGTAGGATACAAGCAATACTCCCCCTAAGAGGCAAGATACTGAATGTGGAGAGGCAGAAGCATAATGCGGCAAAGGTGTTTCAGAATCAGGAAATCCAGACTATGATACGTGCTCTTGGAGCTGGTGTTGGCAATAATGGTGAAGAAGATGGTGCATTCGATGCTAGTAAACTACGATATTCGAAAATAATAATCATGTGTGATGCAGATATTGACGGTGCGCACATTAGAACACTGATGTTGACCTTCCTATGGAGATTCATGAGGCCCGCCATAGAAGAGGGGCATGTATACATCGCTCAACCCCCTCTGTATCAATTATCCAAAGGAAGAGTGAGTAGATATGTATTTTCGGATGAAGAAAGAGACAAAGTAATGTTAGAACTGCAAGGAGATAACCCTAATGCAAAAATTGGCATACAGAGATACAAGGGACTGGGCGAGATGAATCCTGATCAACTCTGGGAAACCACAATGAATCCTGAAACTAGGACGATGCTGAAAGTAACAGTCCAAAATGCCGAGGAAACCGATAGGCTGTTTGAGATATTAATGGGAGAAGATGTCCCCGATCGTAGGGCATTTATAGAAAAATATGCTAAGGAGGTGACAAATCTTGACATCTGAAG
>DALF01000040.1 GCA_002499345.1 Euryarchaeota archaeon UBA170
CAAGGCAAGCTCCAAGGACAGCAGGATGCTTGAGAGGTATCTCAGGGACGGAGCCAGGAAGATTGTCGTTGCCGCCCCTCACCTTGAAGGCTTGAGGAGAATATACGGTGAGGCCGCGGAAAGCGGTATCATATCCTGCATGGTGAAGGACGCGGGACATACTGAGATCCCCTCCGGTACGGTGACTGTGGTAGGTCTTGGACCAGGTAAGAGAAGTGACATTGATTCAATCACCAGTAGCCTTCCACTGGTGAAGTGAACTCATTGAGATATTCTCGATATTCGGCAGACTGGGAGGATAGCCCCCCAGCCCGCCTTACGTTTGTTCTGAATCTGTTACAGATATCAGAGCATCTCGTCGGCCTTGACAGCAACTAGTGCTCCAAGACCACAGAGAAGACCGTCAATGATCCAAGCCTGTGCGATTGCGGCTATCTCGTGACCAGAACTGGCGATTGATGAAGCCATTTCACCAGCACCCGTTGTACTGACCGCGCCACTCGCCATTATTGCCGCACCATCAGCGTCAACACCAACAGCCATACTCCAATCATATGTCATGCCCATCATTCCGGCTAGAACCATTACGGCGAAGCCACTCACCCACGCGGATTCAGCTCTGCTGTGGACTGTCCAGAAGATAGCACCAGCAGCAATCATCGTAATTGCTCCCCATGCATCAGGCACTGCGAATCCTGGTTGAATAGACTCCCAACTTGATTCTATCGCGCCCATCTCAGTCATCAATAGGATGGCCAATAGGGCTCCTACGATCTGCGCTAGCAGTCGCATGCCATTAGGCATCCAGTTGCCCTCTGTATCGGCAAGGTCCCCCGTCATCATATGCATCCATGTTATCACTGGTAGTACGTGAGCACCTGAGAATGCCATCCAGACAGCTGCCATAACGACAGCCGCCTCAAGGCTTCCCCAGCCCATGCCAACCACGAGCCACGCTACCACGAAGGCACCGCCAATCTCTGCTTTCATTGCGTTCATATCCATTTCCATTATTTTTTCCTCCCACCTTAGTGAGCAATCTCCCACATGACTCATATCTTATAACTAAGACCTAGACCAACACTGTATAAACGCTAATTTCAAGGCTTTTGAGTTATGCCGGTGTAGCTAAAAACACCTGATATCTAAAAAAATATCTAGTTTCCACTCCTTTAAATGTAAATTTCTTTCAGTGCGTAGCACTGTCCATGAAAATCATATCTCTCATGCTCATTTGATATGCAACCACCTTCTGGGACCCCTATGCGCCACTATTCTAGCGACTCTGTGGATTTGAGGAGCGATACGGTCACTCAACCCACCCCGGGGATGAGGGAAGTAATGTCCAAGGCTTCTGTGGGGGACGATGTATTGGGTGACGATCCTACCGTTATCGAACTTCAGGAGATGGTCGCGGATATCTTTGGGAAGGAAGAGGCACTATTTGTCCCATCAGGAACTATGTCGAATGCGATTGCCATCAGAGCGCAGACCGAGCCAGGTGATGAAGTCATTACTGAGAGGTACAGCCATATTTACGTCTACGAGGGCGGCGGCTATGCGGCCCTTTCCGGTTGCTCAATAGCCTTGGTACCCGGAGATCGTGGTATAATGAGGCCAGCAGATGTGGAGGCCTCAATTAGGAAGGGACACGGAAGTCTCGGGCATTATCCGAACGGGAGTATGGTATGCGTGGAGAATACCTCTAATCGCGGCGGAGGAACATGCTACTCGAAAGAAACACTCGATGAGATTGCTAGGATAGCCAGAGAAAATAATTGTGCTTCACACATAGACGGAGCTAGGATTTTCAACGCCGCGGCATCCACCTCACTGAGCCCGAAGATAATGGCCAAGGAATATGATAGCATCTCAGTCTGTCTTAGCAAGGGTCTTGGGGCTCCTGTTGGCAGCGTACTTGTTGGCTCCTCTGAAACTCTCTACAAAGCCCACAGATGGAGGAAAATGTTCGGTGGGGGAATGAGACAGGCAGGAGTTCTAGCCGCCGCGGGCATATACTCTCTGGAGAATAATGTACACAGACTTTCAGAGGATCATGACAGAGCAATGGAGATTGCAAGAGCACTTGATCAAATGGACTCATACGAGGTGGATATTGAGCAAGTTCAGACTAATATGGTGTACGTCAAGTGTGACAAGGGAGGCGCTGACTCGCTGATTTCTAGATTGGAGAAGAGTGGCGTACAAGCTCTTACAATAGACCACTCCACCATCAGGATAGTAACACATCTGCATATCACTGATGATGATGTTCAGAGGACCATAGCCGCCCTAGAATCCGCACAGACATGAGGAACTCTTCAATAATACAATCTTGTAGCAGTCCCCATGAGAGTAATGTTAGCGGTCATGATGACAGCCATTATCATCCTCCCAATTCAGGTCAGCGCCGCCACAGGGCAATTCTGGGATCATGCCAGATATGACTCCGATGGGGTACAGGCGGACGGTGGAACGATTGGCTTCACCACCCAATGGAATCTCTCTGCGGACAACAACACAGAGAAAACCAACTCCTACCATGTAGATGATATGCCAACCTTGGTCGAGATTTACACAGCTACATGGTGTACAAACTGTGTTACTACACAGAACATAATGAACGAGGCCATTGGCGACTCAGATGTAGAGCTAATTCACTATCACAGACATTGGTTCGAGCCTCGCGACCCCTTCGGCAGCAATAGTACCGAAGAGCGCTGGACAACGACTTACGGACACGCCGTCACTCTAAACGGGGGCGCACCCAGGCTAGCTCCCACGAAAGTGGTTGATGGAGAGAGGATGCACTACGGTTCCAGGCCAAACTCGGACTCACTGATGGATGATTACACGGCCTCTCTATCAATGGAGGAAACTGTATCCCTAAGCGGAAATTTATCACTGAATATTAGTCAGACCATGAATAAGATGTATTTCGAATGGGATATTTCATCTCTTAGTATTTTTACGGATGGTGAATACAGTTTAGATCCGTGGATTCTTCTGATTGAAGAGGAGGCATATTTCCCTGATGGGTCTAACGGCTTGGAAACATACGAACATATCCTCCTAGAGGCCATTCCTCTTGAGTCCATTGCAGATGGTAATTCATTATCAGAGGTATCACTTCCCCAGCTATGGGATGGCGATGATCTGAAAGTAGCAATATTGGTCGATTGGATAGTCGAAAAATCCCCTTCTCAATCACCACTGCCAGCCCCGAGTATAGTCTTCCTACTGTCATCATTGATTGCTATGGCTTATGTTAGACAACCTAGATTGCCATAAATGCGATTTCTTTCAGTTGGGTTGAATAACCCCCGCCGTCCATGGATGCTTCTAGGAGGGGGCTCAATGAAGTCGAACGAGGACTCAATTACCATCGAAGAGATACCCGTAGGCACAGTTCCTAAATGGCTGCACACCCATTTCGTCAATCAAGCAATAGATCCCCGTCCGATTTCCACGGGTGGACCTCCAAAGATACTGGTGATATATGCCAATGAAGGTAGCAGAAGACAGCAGATGTCCAACCTCAGCGATATCGGCTTCGCTTTCGACAGGACCCTCCATCATACACTAGAGTCCCTCAAGTCCTCTCTGATGGCAGACCTCAGAATACCGAGAAAAATCTCTATGGGTCCAGCGTTTGATTTGGTACTGCATAATTTTTGCTCGGAAAGCGCGTCCAAACTGTCCTTCCCCCTCATCAATCCGTTACCTAACATGCACTGGGGAGAGGGGAAGACCACCGCCCTCTCGGAACTCCACTCCTTCCTCTCAAAAGAGTCCTCAATAGAGTCATGGGACGGTCCCGGAATACACTCTTTCACTAAGGTCCTAAGAGATATTGAGGCTAAGACAGGAGGAACTCACCCAGATTTCCTAACTTCCAGAATTTTGGACGGTTTACAACACATTGGAATCCCATTCACACTGTTGGATATTGAGGGAATAATCATGCTAGACCACGCATCCCCAATCAGCAAGTCAGATCAAGAACTTCTCCATGCTCTCTCTAAGATTAGACCAATTCATCAGTTGACACATCCTGGAAGTTATAGATTAGGTCTCCATGGATTTCAACTGATAGATGATTTCCCAGTTACCGATCTAAATAGCCTCCCTGACTGGATTCCTAGGCATGAAATAAGTAATCAAAGAGATATGCCAATTGTCGATAGAGTCTTTGTGAATAGGGAAGACCAGTCTTTCGATGCTTCTATCTCAATTGCTAGGAGCATTCTAGAACATGAAGAAAGCGCCACTGTCTTGATTGTCGATCCAGCATATGAAGAAAATCAATCCAGATGGAACAAAATGATACAAGATATCGGATTACCAATCTCTGGAGTAAAGAGGCCCGTCACACAATCGCCACTAGGTCATTGGTTGCATGAGTTGGCTAACATCGGGAGCGGCCCGAATTCGTTCTCCATGGAGAAGCTAAGATTGTTGGCTGTGCAGGAATCCCTTTCACCCTTTTCAGTGTTCCACGATAACGATATGCATAGCGAAATCCTCCCCGAACCAGATATCGAACTCCTATCCAAGATTGCTAGGTCAGAGCATATTCTCGGGGGCCCGGGTGCTTTGCAGAGATGGATGGAGGCCCTATGTAGGCCACCCAAGAATGACGAGAAAGGAACTTCTCGTGAATCGACACAGTGGTGGCTAATCGCAATCGCTTCGTCAATCAGCCCTCTCCTAGAGGTTTCAGATAGAAAGCTCCTCTCAGAACAAAGGCTACTCACCGGATGCTACTCAGGAAAGGCCCTCGAAGTTCCATCGCCACCCTCTAATGGAGACGAATGGTTTAGAGATATTACACGACAAATAGACACCAGTATTGTGGAGGAGTCGTTGGATGGGATATCGCTACCAGTAGTATCCATTATTCAGACAATAATCACCGAGCATGAGGCACTCAGGGCGCTTCAAAGCTCAGTCGGGCAAGCTCCGCCAAGAGGAGGAATAGATTGGGTGGCAGAGATATCCTCCATCTTGAAATCTACGAATCTCCCTGTTCCGGTATCAGGAGTCAGCTCTAGACTAAGGGTAATGACCCCGAAAGATGCTCTGGGCTGCAGCTCTGATGTGGCAATACTAGCTAACACCGCAGCATCATCTTGGAATCTAAGATCACTAAAAATACCATTTATCGGAGAAATGGAGAGGCATAGATACGACCTTCTGAGGCCAGATACACCGATAATCAAGGCTCGTCACTATATTTCTCATATTCTCAACGGTTCTAATAAGACGTTTTTGATAGATCCCAGTTCGGACAAGTCTTCACCTCTGGCGGCTCCGATAGAGGAAATTCTTCCCTATTGCAAAACATCTATCCATTTCGACCCCAAATCAGAGGATAATCTCGGTCCTAGAGAGCTAAAGCAACACGATGGAATCCTCATCCAACAAATGAAGGCTTCAGTAAATCCACCGCTAAACTCCAGTGCAATTACGATTCCATTGGACAGAGATCTTCAGAGAGATAGGGAGCGCAGACAGCCAAGGAAGGCGGACGATGAAGGATATCTTCCTGAAGAGTACAGAAATAGAGTTATTTCGTTCGATTATGAAGATCTGACACGGAAGAGTCCAGATGGAGTCGAGCCTCCTAGGAATTCTACTAGATGGCCGGTCATAGGAGCTACCAGCAACGGTGGAAAAAACTCTGTAACTATTGACCCCCGGCCATTCAATCCGATTCCATCAGGTTCAGATGTATCTGATAGGAGACACGGGTACTCAGATGGCGCTAGTCAAGAAATACAACTTTGGTCACCAAGCAGACTACAAGAATGGGCCAAATGCCCGAGAAGAGGGTGGTTGACTAGAGGGCTCAAGATTAGAGATGAAGAGACTCAGAGCGAGGATCTCGATCCGAGAATACATGGA
>DALF01000018.1 GCA_002499345.1 Euryarchaeota archaeon UBA170
GTAGTCCTATCTGTGATCATCTCACAATGGAAACCCTCGATCACAATCTCTCCATCATTAACTAGCCTCAGCCATTCAGACTTATCTCCACAAACAGATTCCCTGATACTCGGTGAGACCTCAACAATCGTACCCCCTCCTCCCGGGGAAAGACCGATCTCCTCAACCATCTCTCTAAGCAGAGCGAAGCAAGCCTCCTCATAGGAATCGCCCACGTCTAGCTTGCCTTTCAGAACCTTAGCTGCTTCAAGGTCGACTCTGCTTATCCCCCCTCCTGGGAATGCCCAGTAGTCAGGAAAGCTCGGCAATTCTGAGACTCTATGGCCAAGAAGAACTTCATGCCCCTCTGGAGTCTTTCTGCTAAGTACTACCGAGGCAGAGCGTCGTATGTTCGATGTATTGGCATCAGGTAACTTTAGGCCCTCTGGTAGCTCACTCACATACTCTCGAAGAGATACGACGCTTGAACATGGCTGTGGCAATGTTTGATTACATGTCACAACCTCACAGTGCTATGTCTGGCACGATTAAGATAGGACACAAGGACGTCAAGACTGGGGAAATGTCTTCACAGGTCGACATACCAATGTTTGGCTTAGGGGTCTACTTGATGAAGGGGCCCGGAGAATGCAAGAAAGCAGTATCTCATGCGATTGAATGTGGCTACAGGTTAATCGATACTGCCATGGCCTACGGGAATGAGTCAGAGGTAGGAGAGGCCGTACGCGAGTCAGAAGTAACTAGGGATGAGATTTTCGTAGTCACCAAACTAAGGAGGCCCCATGCAACCAGTTATGATGAGGTGATTAGAAGGTGTCAGGAAAGTCATGATAATCTAGGAATTGGCGCAATTGACCTATATCTTGTGCATGCCCCGCCGGAAGACTTGGAGGTAAGACCACAGGTTTGGAAGGCAATGGAGGATTGTTTAGAGACAGGATTGGTTCGCTCAATTGGCGTAAGTAATTACGGTCATCACCATCTACAAGAAATGAAATCATACGCGAGAATAATGCCCGCTGTTAACCAAATTGAAATCAATCCATGGCTACAAAGGCCGAATCTAATATCCGCAACTAAGGAAATTGGGGCTATCCCGATGGCATATTCCCCTCTGGCCAGGGGGCACAAGGTGAATGACCAAGACTTGGCCGAAGTAGCGAAAATACTGGGTTGCACTCCGGCTCAGGCCGCAATAAAATGGTGCATAGATTCAGGGTCAATCACAATACCCAAGTCCAGTAATAGCGATAGAATAGAGGAGAATTTTCACTCCCAGAGCTTAGATATCTCGTCGGTACTAGAGTATTTCCAGTCTATGAATGAGAATTATATCTCAGGTTGGGACCCCACAGTAGAGCCATGAGGGATATCTATGAGTCAACCAGAAACCATCGAGGAAGAATTGGCGATTATTGCAGAGGCTCTAGAGGCAGGAATCGATCCATTCCCTCCAAAGAAAGAAGAGTCAGGCAGGCTCAGGGCAACCCTCGGTTGGTTCATGATTATCATAATATTTAGTTGGGTCTCACAGTTACTGTATCGGTCAGTATGATTGGTAGTCCCTCCCGGATTCGAACCAGGGTCATGGCATCCAGAGTGCCATATGATGGACCACTACACTAAGGGACTAGCATCATTCCGACACTGGTCGGATATTTCAACGAATCCGAGCAATGAGGATGTCATCTTGCTCTGAATCCAGCATTGACCTTCTCCAAGCTCTCTAAACTGGGACGCATCTCCTCGTCAGAAAGCTCCATCAAGGGGGTATCTGTCAATCCAAGGGCATCAGTAGCTGTTGGCTGATTTGGATTGTAATAGAGAAGTCCAGTTACATGCCGGCCGTCCCGAGTACCTTCATGAATCGCCCTCAATGCGGCTACGGCGTCTGCGGGATCATGGTCTTCAGAGACAGTTTCCAACCTAAGCGTTGAACCATCGAATAATGAGATATCGCTAAACTCGCCTTCAGGTACCTCAACTTCCGAAAGAGGAGAGAAGTGTGGAATATAGTCAACAATATGGAGGACCTCATCATTTGACTTTACATAATTATAGGATCTGTAAGACTCATCGTTATTTGCGAATGTGACGCAAGGAGAGATAACATCGATAATCGCCATCCCCCGGTGACTCATAGCAGCTCTGAGTAAGGCAGTAAGTTGCTTCTTGCTCCCAGAAAATGACCTAGCTACGAAGGTACATCCTAGATTTACAGCCATAGCACACAGGTCTATCGGAGACTGCTCGTTAGGTAACCCCTTCTTTTTCTTGGATCCCTTTTCAACTGTAGCGCTATACTGTCCTTTGGTTAACCCGTAGACTCCATTATTCTCTATTATGTAGACCATATCGAGGTTTCTTCTTATGGCATGAATGAACTGCCCAATTCCAATACTGGCTGTGTCCCCATCTCCGGAAACTGCGATGAATGCCAGATCTTTGTTTACCATATTGGCGCCGGTAGTAACCGATGGCATCCTTCCATGTACTGTATTGAATCCATGGCTCTTAGCTAGGAAATACGCAGGTGTCTTAGAAGAGCAACCAATGCCACTCATCTTTGCAATGCCTTCTGGCTTTATGCCATTCTCCCATGCGGCCTGAATAATTACGTTGGAAATTTGGTCGTGCCCACAACCCGGGCATAATGAGGACTTCCCTCCCTTATACTCAGACTTTTCGAGATTTAGAACATTTAATTTGACCATAAATCAGCCCTCCAGAACTTCGACAACCCGATTCGCATACTCCTTTGCCTTCGGTGGGAGGCCATCGCTGTATGCAACAGAGTAAAGATTGGGTATCAGGTGTTTGGGGAGCTCCTTCCTCAATATCCCGTATAGTTGACCATCTCTGTTTACCTCCATGACAACCACGCGGTCGTGTCTTTCGATAAATTTCTCAACTTCGGAGTGATATGGTAGGGCCCTGACTCGACATGTACTGACCGACATTCCACGCTCCTCTAGCATGTCATCTATCTCTACGATCGAGTTCTCCATACTTCCATAGAAGATTATTCCAACATCTCCCTCCTCCTCCTCACGAATAACTGGTGCAGGCAAGACATCTCGTGATCCGTCGATCTTCTTCTTCAGACGTTGCATAGCTTCGTAGTAGACCTGCGGATTTTCAGAATATATCCCATCCTCATCATGACCAGTTCCCCTGTAAAGAATCGGTGCCAGACCACTTCCAGGTAGAGTCCTGTAGGCAACACCATCTCCGTCCACATCTCTGTATCTGCCGAAATCTGAAATTGCGTCCAGCTGCTCCTGAGTTCTGATCACCTTCCCCCTATCCATTTTCTCGCTGGGGTAATCAAAACCTGATGTACTCCATCGGTTCATGCCCAGATCAAGGTCTCCAAATCCGAAAACTAGTGTCTGGAACCTCTCAGCATAGTCGAAAGCCCTCCAGCCGAATTCGAAGCACTCATCGACAGTTCCCGGAATGAGAACGATATGTTGGGTGTCTCCGTGGCTAGCTTCGTAGCACATGGAAAGATCTCCCTGTTGGGTCCTCGTTGGTAGGCCAGTAGACGGACCAGTTCTGTTGATATCCCAAATTACACCAGGGACCTCAGCGAAGTAGAATAAGCCAATGAATTCAGACATCAGAGAAATACCAGGGCCACTAGTACAGGTCATTCCCCTTCCTCCAGCCCATCCAGCTCCTAAGACCATTCCAGCGGCGGCCAGCTCGTCTTCAGCCTGAACCACAGCACACGTAGAGCCACCATCATCGGCCTCTCTCAGCTGAGGAATCCAGTGGATTATCGCCTCTGCTAATGATGAAGATGGGGTTATTGGATACCAAGAAAGCATATTTATGCCTCCATAAATACAACCCAGTGCAACCGCCTCGTTCCCCTCTATCAGGAAAGTTTCGCTAGATTTTTCTCTGGCGATCGCAGCAAATTTACACACATCCCCCCAATTTTCAGAGGCATATGAACGAGCCTCGGAGATCGCTTGCAGATTCATTGCTATGGCGTTCTCCTTCCCTCTGAACTGTTGCTCAACGGCGCTTGATATCGCCTCCTCCTCTATTCCTAAGAGGTGTGCTATTCCTCCGACGTAATACATATTCGCCATCAATCTTGCCATCTTCGGACTAATCCCTCTAGCCATCGAGGTCATAGGCATTCCTAGACAAATACAATCTTCCCTCTCTACGGGCATCTTTGCATCTTCATTGTAAATTACAATCGTACCAGGCTCCAGTGCCTCCAGGTCTTTGTCCCATGTGTCTTTATTCATGATAATCTGAATATTTGTATCATCGCCCGGGGCTTGATAGCCCTTGTCACTTGCCCTGATAATGAACCAAGTAGGGAGTCCAGAGATATTACTAGGGAAGAGGTTCTTACCACTCACCGGGACTCCCATTTCAAACATTGAGTGTAGTATTATTAGATTGGATGACTGCGAACCAGTTCCGTTTGCAGTGGCGACATTTATTGTGAAATCATTGTAGATTTTGTCCATTGATTTTCTTCCCCGTTGTCCGAACATTGGCGTTCTTGCAACCCCTTGCGGGGACACTCGGGTATTAGCCGTTACCCCGCCATACGCACAATTTCAACTGGGACTTCCTTCCGCTGCCGTTTTGAAGGATTGCGTGCTCGCAACTCCATGCCTGTATCAGAAGAACTCAGTAAATCATGGTCTGAGGCCGCAGCAATGATGGACAAGGGAGATAATAATCTCGCATTGGAAAAACTCAGAGAATCTTGGGATATCTGTGAAAACGACTCTCAGAAGGCGAAGACTCTGAAGATGGCAGGTGATGCCGGGACTATATTGGGGACGGAAAATCCAGATATGCAGAGGTCTCACTGGAGGAAGGCCCTGAAGAGCTATCGTAATTCACTCAAGATGGATCCCAAGAACAAGGACACCAGGAAGGCAATGAATAATCTCTCATCCCTGATGGATGCCAATGCCATTTCTCGTGGAGCGGGACTCCAACTAATGGATGAGGGCAACCCAACTCCCTTCGGCCTGTTCGCGATAGTGGCTGTAATGATGGTGTCTCTGGTTGCTGTGAAGATTGTCTCAGACATGCTAACCGAAGAAGAAGGTAACCCAGTCGTTTCAATGGATATCTCATATGTGGATTCAGATACTGGTCAGCGGACAATGGGGACAATAGAAATCGAACTTTACAGTGATGATGCTCCAAAGCACGTTGAGAATTTCCTGCTTCATTCATCTCAGGGAAACTATGACTCTACCATATTCCACAGAGTCATTGAAGGATTCATGAATCAGGGAGGGGATATAGATGGCATGAACGGGGCTGGAGGTAATGCGGCTAAGTGGTTCGGATACTGTAATGGCGAAAGTAGGAGTAGTTCCAGCGCTTGTGAGCAGAGCCAATGGACAGTTCCCGATGAGGCAAACAACGGCCTAACACATTCTTCTGGTATGCTAGCGATGGCCAAGACTAATGATCCCAACACCGGAGGTAGCCAGTTCTACATCGTACCAACCGGTAGTTCGCCCAGTCACCTAGACGGTGTTCACACAGTGTTCGGAGAGGTTCTAAGTGGCATGTCACATGTTGATGCGATCAATAATGTAGTCACCGGCAACAATGACGACGATACCAGTACAAGTGGCGACCAGCCAATTGATGACGTGAGGCTAATCACTGCTGTAGTCATCGAATGAACGCAACACTACTCTCAGTCAAGTTGATGGGCGGGACTCACGCCCAAAGGTCCGGGTGTCCATGCAAATCGAAGATCCGTTCAGTAGCATCTCCGTGTTCGAGACTGCTGATGGAAGTGCCGGGGAGTTCCATGACCTCAACGCTCTTGAAAAGTTAGGTATTTGCAATCTCGAAACACTCCCCTTCACAATCAGGTGTCTCCTTGAGGCCGCACTACGCAAATGTGATGGATTCCTAGTGACAGAAGAGGATGTTAGGAATATCGCCGCATGGACGCCTTCGATGCAACCCTCGGAAATCCCATTCTCTCCTAGCAGAGTGATACTTCAAGACTTCACTGGCGTACCGGCTGTGGTTGATATCGCCGCCCTCAGGGATGCAATGGTAGATTTAGGTGGGGATCCCGAGATGGTCAATCCGCAGGTCCCAGTTGATTTGGTCGTGGATCACTCTGTACAGGTTGACTTCTCAGGCCTTTTCCCGGATGCACGCGAGAGAAATCTAGAGATGGAGTACCACAGGAATATGGAAAGATACAAATTTCTTAAGTGGGGGCAGCAAAGTCTAGATAGCTTCCGAGCAGTCCCTCCAGGAAGAGGAATCGTTCACCAGATAAATCTAGAGTGGATTGCATCCGTGGCTCGTGAGGAGGGAGGCAAGTGGATACCAGACACCTTGGTCGGTACAGATTCCCATACTACGATGATAAATGGCCTTGGGGTACTGGGCTGGGGAGTGGGGGGGATTGAAGCAGAAGCTGTGATGCTTGGTCAACCTATCTACATGCTTCTGCCTCAAGTCGTCGGCTTCGAAATTACAGGTAAATCAAGTCCCGGTGTTACCGCTACTGATGTCACACTGAGAATTGTGGAGCTACTTAGAGAGCATGGATGCGTAGGAAAGTTTGTCGAATTCTATGGGAGTGGACTTTCAAATCTCAGCCTTCCAGATAGGACAACTATTGCCAATATGGCTCCCGAATACGGGGCGACATGTGGATTCTTCCCAGTAGATGAAACAACGCTAGATTACATGCTTCTCTCAGGAAGGGAAGGCGACCACGTCGAGAATGTAAGGAGATATCTAAAAGCACAGGGATTATTCAGGACAGATAGTACACCTTCTCCAAAGTTCACCACATCTCTATCTTTGGATCTTTCAACCGTGACTCCCTCGATGGCCGGACCAAAAAGGCCTCAAGATAGAGTATCTCTCTCAGATATGAAAAGTCACTGGAGGAAGAGCCTGAATGACCCCATCGGTCACCAGGGTCACGGAGTTGATCCTTCACAAAATGATGACAGGCACGAAGTAATGGGTAAGAACTGTGATATTGGCCACGGGGACGTGGTTATTGCCGCTATCACCAGTTGCACAAATACTAGTAATCCCAGTGTAATGGTAGCAGCAGGATTGGTTGCCAAGAATGCATTTGAAAGAGGGCTCAAAATCAAACCTTGGGTGAAGCCAAGTCTAGCTCCAGGTAGTAGAGTTGTGACCGAGTATCTCGATGAAAGTGGCCTTACTTTTTACCTGGATAAATTAGGATTCAATGTAGTGGGCTATGGATGCACCACATGCATCGGTAACTCGGGCCCTCTAGATCAACAAATAGAATCGGCCATAGACGAGGGAGGACTAGTTGTAGGAAGTGTTCTTTCTGGCAATAGAAACTTCGAAGGAAGAATCCATCAGAAAATACTGGCTAACTACTTGGCAAGCCCACCTCTGGTGGTCGCTTATGCACTCTCTGGAACGCTCGATATAGACTTCGAGGTTGATCCAATCGGCCACTCTAGCGACGGGGAGCCAGTAATGTTAGCAGATATTTGGCCTAGTGACCAGAGTATCCTAGAAGCCGTAACATCATCGATAGGGCCAGAGATGTTCAGAGATAGGTATTCAGATATCCTAGAAGAACCAAAGTGGGACTCTATCCCGAGCGAGCCTTCTCCTCTGTTCCCCTGGGATGAGGACTCCACCTATGTCAGACTACCCAGTTTCTTAGAGGGCATATCGCCGAACCCCAGCTCAATAGAGTCAATCAACTCTGCAAGGGTACTTCTGAAACTCGGAGATTCCGTAACCACTGACCACATTAGCCCAGCTGGAGCGTTCCCGAAAGATGGCCCGGCAGGAAAGTATCTGGTTGAGAGGGGGGTAACTCAGAGGGATTTCAACTCATTTGGAAGTAGGAGGGGCAATCATGAGGTCATGATGAGGGGGACATTCGCCAACGTCAGGATAAGGAATCAGCTAGCGCCCGGGACAGAGGGGGGTCTCACAACATATCTGCCAACCGGAGAGGTAACCTCAATATTTGATGCGAGTAGGAGATACATAGCTGATGATACCGATCTAATCGTCCTAGCTGGTTCTCAATATGGCACGGGGAGTAGTAGGGATTGGGCGGCCAAGGGGACCTTGCTTCTCGGCGTCAAAGCTGTCATAGCTACCTCATTCGAGAGGATCCACAGGTCAAACCTCGTTGGCATGGGCGTTTTGCCGCTAACATTCCCAGAGGGGGAAGATGCCGACTCATTGGGACTAGACGGAACTGAGCTGTTCGACATACCCTCCTCTGGAGATTTGGAGCCTCTGTCACAAATTGAGGTGACTGCGAGAAAATCAGATGGAACCACTGTTTCCTTCCCTGCAATAGTCAGATTAGATACGCCTGTAGATGTAGAATACTACAGAAACGGAGGTATCTTGCAGACCGTGCTTAGGAAACTAGCTAGTAAGTAGCCGGGTTAATAGACGATGAGCTAGACTGATACAGTGAGGGGGTAACATGACGAACTCAAGAAGAGTCAGGTTTCGATACAGATCGCCGCAAGATCAAGTCGATATTTTACTCGAAGGTAATGAGGATTTCGTAAACACTGTACGTTCATTTCTTGGAATTTCAGGAGCAATGGGATTTCTTAGAAATCTCTCAGATGAAAATGACCACAATACCTCCGAATCGTTCGACAACTCTCAAGTGAAAGAATCTAATCCAGAAATGATCCTGCCTGGCCCCCCTCCAGATCCATCTAGGATTCCGTCGGTTGTAAGAACTGTAGGCGATTTAGATCTGGAAGATGCGGTTTCTGGATTGGGAACCTCAATCCAAAGCGACCCCGATATCTCGGCTTTAGAGGAGTTCGTTTCTGAAGTAGAGCCCCCCGAGCCACTATCGAACCCATTATCCGCGGATCCGCATGCTGAAGCATGGCTCCAGCTCATACTGACAATGGTAGTGAGGGAACACGGGCATACGTCACTTTCAATTTCCGATATTCAGAGGCTTATCGGCGAGAGGGTAGGCAAAGGGGAAGTGGAGCTCAAGGTTTTCTTAGATAGACTTTGGAGAATTGGGAAACTAGAGAGAATTCATGGAGGGGCAGAGGACCATTATTCCCCCAATCCTAGCTGGTTAGAATCACACTAATTGTGTATTTTTTTTCTCAACCCCGTAGGGGTTGTGCAGCACATCCCCCCACAAGGCATAAGAGAGAGCCAAATCACCCGAAGGTCATGTCGCTTAGTCCGCAGACCGCACAAGATAGATTCAGAGAGGGAAGGAGAGCACTGTTACTCGTGTTTCTACTGATGGCAATGCCATTGGCTTCCTTCGTACCAGGGGCAAGTGCATCACATATCACCCAATATGCCGTTCAGCGTGATCCATCGGATATCGCTGTGGGCGATTTAGACTGTGACGGAGATAATGATATTGTCTCAGCTAGTGCCATGGGGCACTTCATAACCACGTTGTACAATGATGGCTCAGGAGGCTTTGCAGACAGACAGGATGTTTTCATCTCCAATAACAATTCACAGAGGGCTGGCTTTGTCGATACTGCAAATGGTGTTGATGTGGAGATAGGCGATATAGATGGAGACGGTGCAAATGACATAATCTATTATCAAGAGAATATTAGATTCGTCGGAGAAACATTCGTCAGACCAGGCAATCTAACAGTACTATTTGGAAGTTGCACTGATGGCGTCAATTCGTGGTCAGATACTGCCATAACAATTTCCAACCCAATCCACATCAGTATGGAGGTAGGGGACATAAATGATGATGGTAATGACGATATAATTTTGATATCAAGAGACACTACCGGATCCAATCAATACGTTCAGATTTACAGGGGCCCAGATCCAAGCCTGCTAACCAATCAGCAGGCTATGCCAGTGCCTCTCACAAATGGAATCTATACTGACGTTCTGTTAGGACATTGGGGCGAGACCGTGCAAGGCGGAGGAATAGGGACTCCAATCGGCGATTGTGAAGATTTGGATTTGTGGCTCCTGAGAACTCCTCCTTGGAACGCAGGAGTTGGATATTCAGTAGGCCATTACGATAATATGACCGTTCTAGAATACGATTGTATTCAAGATCAATTCCCGAATCCAATGACTCCCACGGCACAGGGGGTTCACGAATTCAAGCTCGATGCAGAACACAACTACCCAATGGGCGGAATGGATATCTCTGATACAGACGGGGACGGAGAAATCGATATGGTCGCAGTTGTAGATGGAATCACAGGTAATATCTCGTATGCCGAGAAATCAGGAACTCAGTGGAATACCCAGAACTACGTATCTCTGGGAGATTTCAAGGGCGCTTCCCTGACTATCGAAGATGTCAACAGGGACGGAGTATCAGATTTCTTTGTCCCAACAGAGCTCACCCTGACTAGGCTACAGGATTCAAGTGCCCAGAATCAAACATATCTCCTACTGGACAACCTCAGGGAGATTAACACTGTAGAAATAATACTGGGCAATCCGGATGGGGCTGGATATCTCGCCCCCTTGTCGTTTGACGTAGGAAGGAGGCCCACTATGGCCATCACTGGTCAGTTACAGGGCGAAGAGGGTAGCGCGCTAGAGATAATCGTGGGCCAGAGAGACTACTCTTACAGATTCGCCAATGATGCTATGTGGCTTGATACTCAGGGATGGTCAGGTGCTGGAGACTTCCTATCAGTGCTCACCTTGGATAATCAAGACATGGGGATCACAGAAGTCGGAATCGCACCAGCTTCGTTCAATCCAGCAACTGGACAAGCCCAACTAGGAGAAGGAACTAGATTCGTTAATGTGACTGTAAAGAACACCGGACTCAATCCGCTTTCAGGTTCCATCGACGTAAACCTAGAGGTGAAGGAAGTCTTGGGCGGGACCGATACAGTCGTCTACAGTAATGACTTTGACGGGAACGAAGAGGACTCGAATTGTCCTGCGTGTTCATTCTCCAAGGTATCGTACACTGGAATGTATGGATCTGGAGACTCTTCATGGCACGAGGAGTCTAATGCGTCTGTTGATGATAACGGAACCTCCACTGATGAATGGTTTGAGGCTGACAACAATCCCACCACCTACATGTGGGCAGGTATGGACTATCAAGGGAATGATAACGACTCCGGATACTTCAACAATATGGATGAGTCACTAATCCTCGAGAACGTCGATCTTACGGGGGCAGATGCCGCTTACCTAGATGTTTCTCTGATGTGCTCAACCGCTTTCTTTGAGCTATTCCTGGCCGAGCAGTACTCAGTTGTGGAGCGTTGGCTCTACGAGGACTCGTGCGGAATCGAGGTTTGGTCAGAGGGCAATGGATGGGAATCAGTCTTCTTCACAGGAGGATGGGACTACAACAGACTGGTAAGGGTCCTCCTCTATGGGGATGCAGAGTTCAATTCAAACAACGGTAACTACCAGGATTACTTTGTAACTGGGTGGACAAACTATACGGAAGCGGCCGATGAAACAGACGATCCTAACGATCTCGAATCAATCGACCTAACTCCATACGCCGGTCAAGTAATAGATATCAGATTCAGATTCAGAAGTGGGCTTGTCGGCTCAGTAGGCCCAGAGGGGTCATCATACGACTCAGGCTTGGACGGCTTCGCCTTCGACAATATCACCATTAGGAAGAGAGACGTAACGTTCGGAACAGAAGAGACTGTGTCTGATACTATTACGTTCACTGACATGGCAGCAGGAGCTTCAGAGGAAGTCTCATTGGAAGCCTATTTTAGAGACAACTCTACCTACTTCATTAAGACTGAACTAACCAATCCTTCAGGATTCCAAAACTTGGACTCCACCAATGATGAGATAAGATTCCAGACGACCGTTGAAAATCTCTTCGACCCGGGGCTAGCAGAGGAGCCATGGAGAAATCTTGAGAATGGAGTAAGATATGCCTCCGGGACTAGGGACGTTGAGATAAGGGCCACCAATTGGGGTAACACGCTCACTGATTTCTCAGTCAAGGCAGAGATCTTCAACGCCGAACCCGATCTTGTAGGGATTGAGGACTTCTCCGGAGTCGATCCGATTTGGACCGATGATGGAAACGAGAATGGAAGTAGGATGGACGACTCCACAGGAACAAATGACATGCTACCTCAGAACGTGGGAGTGTTCAAGAATTTCGCTTATTGGCTAGGTGATCCGGATAGTGGTTATGGAGACGGATGGAATGAAACCCTCGCTCTAGATCCAATACCCATAGCCGCTTCTGGTGCTGACTTTACCTACCTCACTTTCGACTATTACGCAGAAGGGGACTTCTTGCAAGACCGGGATGGCAACGTACTGGCAATCAGAGATGCCGCTAATCTTGAGATATCCTGGATAAAAGATGGCGAACTCTATCAAGGAGTTGTTTATGGGAGCTGGACAGACCTAAACGAGAACGGACTCCGTAACACGAATCCCGAAGACCCTAACTTCCACAGGTGCGAGGACTTCGATTTGAATGGATATGATGAGGTTGAGTATTTCGGCGATCACTCTGATAATCTCGACTCAGTAGTCTGGTTTGATACCGAGAACATCATGAAGTCAATAACACTTGATCTCACTCATATCGTGATTCAGAATAGAACCAGCTCCGATACCACTGACTGGAGGGATGAGTGCACAACACTCGCCGGCTCTGATTTGAGTCTGACTTGGAGATTCCAATCGAATGAGGATGGCATCAATGGCAATGCTGGATTAGCAGGATTCGGCATTGATAATATTAGAGTAGAGGAGTTCACATTCGAGTTTGACGGAAACTACACGGAAGAGGTCACTGGGCTAGATGCTTCAGAGTCATCCACCCTGGTCCTCGCAAATCATGATTTCGAGAGCGGAATATACAGAATCGATGCAATGACTATGCTTGATACCACTGATCCAACTACAGCTTGGTACAACGCCTCAGAGGTAAATGATGCAAATAATATCTCATCGATAATATTCAGTATCGCCAGTGCAGAAATTACTCTGATGCAACCCGATGTCATGGAATGCGTCACAGATATCACATACGAATGCGTTTATCCAATTGATGACCAGTCCATTCATAGTTTCTCAGTCCCGCTTCTGAACGGCGTCATTGACGGTGACTACACCCTTTCAATGTCAATAAAAGACCTCACGACAAATCAACAGGTCTTCGAACAAACCGCGGACAACGGTCAGTTTTCCTTGGAACCCCATCAGAGAGCCTGGGCAAATTGGTCAGAACCATTCAACTCTTGGGCCGATGGGCACACATACAATATCAGCTTCTCTGCAGAAGTCACCAAGGAAGATAATACCGTGGAGCCATCTGGTAATGTCCGATTCTTCATCATAACTTTCTATGATAGAATCGATGTAGCAATTCTTTCCAACCCGACTGACCAGAACCGTCTTCAGATGGTCAAATCAGACTTGGAATCTATGGGTATGAGCTATACTCAGATGAAACTGGATAACTGGGACGACTACGCTACCCCCTCATGGCTAGAGCACTATGACAAGGTCCTACTTCCATGGCAGACTGACTACAATGTCTACTATGGCGACTACTATGACAAGCTAGCTTCCACTCGGGTCACCGATGGTCTATCTGTTGTTGAGACCTTGGAACAGTTCATGGTGCAGGGCGGCACTACACAAATTCATCTAGGTCCTTACAGAGATGCATACCAGCCAGCAAATCTGCCGTTTGGAATGGATATTGCTATGAGAAATCAAGTCAACCTAACTGAGGATAATAGAATCTTGAGCGAAGATATCACTATCGTGGATCCATTCCACCCCCTCATGGATGATGTAGAGATATCGGCATTTGGCGCGATAAACGGAGGGAGTCATGTGGCTCTATCGGGTCTAGACACCGCACAAGTACAGGGGACTCAGATCCCTCAGGTTTGTGGGGGAAGAATTAGTGATCCTGCTGGAACCTTCCATACACTGATTAGAGACAATACATACGAGTCTCAGTCTCTCCTTTCAGTATGTAACCGAGGTGCTGGGGGAATGATCGTAACTACGATAGATGTTGAGAACCCAAGTGTAACTCAAGAATTCGGTGGAGAGCAGATCCCGATTCTATCCAATCTACTGGAATACAAGCTTACCCCATATCCTTCGGACTTCGGAATTGCCGGAGAGGGTTACGACCTAACGGTAAATGGGCAATCTCCCTCTATAGACTCGATAACCGGGGCTTACTCTACAATGTATATCAAGAGCAACTCCGATCTATCTTTCGACTATGTCACAAATGTTCCAGGAGTTTTCGCTGATTGGACCCTTTCCTCTGGCAATAATGATTCTGTAACTGGTTGGGATGGTGCAATTATAGATGCAGGAGAAATCAGCCACACCCAACAGACATCTCCAGAGATTCCTACTCTCGGCTCTTTCTGTGTTGCAAATACTTCATCCAACACCGGTTGCAGAATCGGAGCAGAATGGATGCTAACCCTGTATCTCCACGATGAAGAGGGACACACTAGGATCACCTATATCCGACTCGTTACAGACGATACCCTGGCAGATGAGTTCAGGCCACTAGCGTCTGCCTCGATTATCTCTAATTCTGCAATCTCGGAATTCATCGCATTGGATGGTACCAAGACAGTAGCAGGAACTGACTGGCCAATATACCGTGTAAGGCTAACTGAGACGGGAGACATAAGCCTGTCATTCTCAGCTGAGAATAGCACTGATCCTGACGCTCCTGAAGGGGAGTCTGGAATAGAGCTATTCGAATGGAAGGTCTTCTTCGACTACCCGTGGGATAGCCAGAGCCCAACTTTGGAGGGTCATGAGTTCCAGATTCCAGCTTCTGCTACAGATGAGTGGACATATACGTTCAGAAATCTCACGAGCAACCCAGAAGGTACTCTAGAAAATGAGATCCGTGTAGAGCTCATTGTCTACGATAAAGCAGGAAAACAGAGTGAGAAGCACAGGATGTACTTCATAGTGGTAGGTGAGGACTTCGGTGACGAGCCACCATTGGTCCAGTTCACAGCCCCAAGGCCAACCGATTCTCAGAGAGAAGACTTGGTAGTGGTCACAGGAAACCTGATATCAGGTGCTGAAAATGGAGATGTGAAAATCGAAGTAGCATTAGATCAAGCAGTCCTCGACTACTCAACCTCCCAGAAAATTACCCAGAAGCAAATTGGAAAATTCAACCTGTCCGAGATGAATAGTGATGGAGATACATTCGCCCTTACTTTAGATATCTCAGACATCTACCAAGTCGAGACTGGTGTAGCGGCTACTGTATACATACGCATCACTGAAGGAGACGGCTCAAGGTATGTCATATCAGAGACCATCGATATCAGCCTAGTTCCCCGCGGAGGAGAATCTGGCGGCGGCGGGGCTGTCGAAGGAGGACTCAGTACAACAATTCTAGCAGGCATAGGTGCAGCTATCCTTCTGATACTTGTAGTCGTAGTAACTTTAGTTGTCCGAGGAAGATCTAGGGATACTGTTGTGAGTGACACAGTAGAACAGTTTGGAGGAGTGGAGACTATGGATCCTGTTGAGGCCTACGTCCAGCAAATGGTCGCCTCAGGATATGACGAACAACAAGCTAGGGCTTACGCCGAACAGTATTACGCAAGTTATTACGAACAGCAAAGGCAAGGCGGAGCCTAAGGATAGGAGATTTCAATGGACTCTTCCGATAGGTACACCGTTGCGGACTTGAGTCTGTCAGAGGCCGGTAGGCTGAAGGTAGAATGGGCACGGAGTAGGATGCCAGCATTGGCCTCTTTGAAGGCAAAAGCGGAGATTGAAAGGCCGCTAGAGGGTCAAAGAATAGCTGGTTGCCTACATGTCACCAAGGAAACCGCGGTCCTAATAGAGACTCTAGAGTCCGCAGGAGCAGAGATATCCTGGTCTGGGTGCAACCCACTTTCGACTCAAGACGAAGTCGCTGCATGGCTAGCCTCTGAGGGATACTCAATACATGCATGGTACGGGCAGGATAATTCTGGATTCTATGAATGCATAGATAGGACCCTGGAATTTGATCCTACGCTTACCTTGGATGATGGTGCCGACCTGATTTACAGGGTCCATTCTCAATTCAAGGATCTCGCACAAGGAATAATCGGCGGGACAGAGGAAACGACTACCGGAGTGCACCGCCTTAGGGCGATGGCAGATGCTGGTGAGCTACTATATCCAGTCATTGCAGTAAATGATGCTGAGACAAAGTGGGATTTCGATAATGTCCATGGAACAGGCCAGTCTACGATAGACGGTATACTCAGAGCTACCAGTGTTCTCTTGGCAGGTAAGAACTTTGTAATCGCCGGTTATGGGCACTGCGGCAAGGGACTGGCAATGAGAGCGAGGGGGATGGGAGCCAATGTCATCATCACAGAGATTGACCCGATTCCCGCACTAAAGGCGACAATGGACGGATTCAGAGTAATGAAGATGGATGAGGCAGCCTCGATAGGAGATCTATTCTGTACAGCCACCGGTATGAAGGACGTCATAGTCGGAAGGCATTACGATTCAATGAAGGATGGTGCTATTGTGTGTAATACGGGGCATTATGATTGCGAAGTCAGTATTTCGGATCTGGAAGAAAGGGCTACTGAGATCTTTACGATTAGGGATAATAATGAGGCATTCTCTATGCCTGATGGCAGGCGGATTCACCTACTTGCTAGAGGAAGACTAGTGAATCTCGCATCGGCAGAAGGACATCCCAGTGAGGTTATGGACATGTCATTCGCAAATCAGTTCTTGGCACTCTGTAGATTGGCGCGCGAAGGGAGCACCTACGACAACTCGGTGTACGATATCCACCCAGATCAGGATAGGCAACTAGCCGCACTGAAACTTTCATCTTCGGGAATAGTAATCGATGAGCTGACCGAGGATCAGAAAGCCTATCTCCATGACTTCTCAGTCGGGACATAAGGCGAGACTAAGGGAGATTGAGATCCCATTTCTTAGGCATCCTCTCACCGGATTCAACTATCATATAGAGCCTCTCCTTTATTGCAGGCATCTTATTTTTCATCAAGGAAGAGTAAAGAGGGCTTTCTCTAATGCTTTCTGGGATACATATCTGTCCAGTAGTTGTCTCATAATCAATCGCCCTCTCAAGATCTAGGGCATGCCTATTAATTGACTGTAAGAGATTCATACTCAGCCTGCTGATGGCCACGACGGTCAATAGCAGTATGATGAAGACGATTGGAAGGGACCAACCCGAGTCCCCTATGAATATCATACTCGTACTACCTACGAAAAATGCCATAGGTGCGACAAAGAGCATCAGAAATAGTCCCTGTGAAATCGGCTTTTTCTTCTTCAGCTTCTCTATTATTTCCCATCGAGGGTGCTTAGGTTGGTTCGGCCTAAATATCTCATCAGACTCCATCTTCGAGGCCTTCGAAACAGTCTGGCTGACTCTACCCATCCTCATCTTCAATCCCCCATCGACAGAATCCATTTCAGAGGAGAACATCTCTTCGAGTAAATCCGCGCATTCCTCATAATACCCCATCCGAACCAATATCGAAATCTGTTCAATCAGTGGTGTAACCTCTGTTGGGACGTGCTCCCTACGATTCTCCCACCACTCTAGGGCATCATCCATCATCCCTAAGTGATCTACCAGCAAAGTCCCTCCGAGGTCCCATGCTCGACGATTCTCTGGATCTAATTTGACCACCCTCCTAAGTGCTGTTACGGACTTAGCTGTCTGGATCAGGCTCGGCATCTCTTGCTTACCTTTGGTAGGAGCAGGGAGTTCCATTCTGGCTATGGTCATCCAAGCATCTGAGTTATTTGGTTCTAAAGCTACCAACTCTTTACAAATTCTAAGAGTTCCTTCTCTGTCTCCACCTTTTTCAGCATCGATAGCATCTAACCATAAGTCGCCTTTGGTACCAGCGCCTTCATGCTCCATGTCATGTGGATTAGGCATCAGGGCTTGAAGGATGCTATCTTGTACTACGATTTCTGACTTATCTTGACAATATCTCCAGTCCAATGGAAGACAATGACCTCCTCATTCAGGCCCTCTCCAAACCCAACGATCATACCGCCAGAGTTTCCCACATATGACTCAGTCCACTCTCCCTCGAATTCTTTAATAATCCAAATAGATCCAGTGCAGAAGTCCCCGTACAAATACCCATTTCGAAGTTCCTCAGGCCCCCAATCCATCCAGTACCCGCCAGTTACCGAGCAGTTTCCGTTTTCATGGCTGTAAGCCACAACAGGATAAGTCAAGTCATCATCTCCATGGCCATCATTTCCATGGTCATCCTCTTCATAACAATCTCCATCCTCATCAAAATATTGAAAACCTTCTTTTAATGACCAACCAAGATTCTTTCTTTCAGATAATGGAACTAAATTTATTTCTTCCCAACAATTCTGTCCCACATCAGCTATCCAAAGATCGCCATTATCCCCAATGTCGAATCGCCATGGATTCCGTAGTCCATAGTGAAGTACGAATGGATCTCCCGTAGAATTATCGAGAATAGATTTGATCTCGTTGTTTCTGAATTCAAATAGTTGGATAGTTCCTAAGGCATTTGAGGAATCTTGTCCATTGGAGTGGGGGTCATCAGCACTGCCGCCGTCTCCTATCCCCCAGAGGTAACTTCCATTACCCGCGTGCAGAAGAAATCCTCCATTGTGATTCCTATATGGTTGCTCGACCCTCTTCAGCACCGTCACTGAATCCATTTCAATTCTTCCCTCATCTCCTATTTTGGAGGATGCCAGAACCAAATCAGAACGATTTTCACCTTCACAAGCCCCATTTTCAACATATGACAACAGAACTACTTTTGTCTCTACGAAATTACTGTCTAAAGAAAGACCGAGAAGGCCCTGCTCCATATGGCACCTACTGACCAGCCCACTCAAGTCGGCAACATCCTCAAGATTCTCGCCATCCCATGATTTTATGATGCCCCCGAGGAAGACAATCCACATCTTCCCATCGAGAGGGTTGATCAGCGAATGATGGGCAGTCTCTCCTAGCTGTAATAGTATGGAGCATTCTAAATCGTAATTTACTTGACAGCCATCAGAAATTGGATCGGGCCATTCAAACTCATCATCAGAATCTCCTCCAAAGCACCCGACACAGAGTGAGGATAGCATCAATAATGCTAATGCTAATGCAACCCTCAAACTATCCTCTCCTAATTAACTAATCAAATTCGAGAAATTAATGTATGCATATGCAATTCAGGAAAAGTATGCCTGTATTCCAGGAACATTGGCTACAGCGGCTCCGTATGTCCCCAAGTGATTATCAGCATTTGTAGCAACCATTCCATCGGTGTTAAGGAGATCTTTGAGAATCTCTGTTCCCTCTGAGTCATCATTCAGAGACACCAATGCATTTTGAACGAGTTCGACAGTTTCGCTGTCCATATAATCTGGATTGTATAGTGCTGGGTGACTAGGCGCCTGTCCGAACGAGGGAAGCATCACCAAATCTTCAAGATCCATGCACCAGTCATCGCCATCGGCAACACCATCGTCGTTCTCATCACAATACAAACGGTAAGCAGTATCCTTGGTCAAGGCAATATCTCCATGCCCAGTCATCATACACTTCATAGCGCCTTTGTATCCCGAGTACTGTGTTCCTCCCTCCGGGATGCTTGAATCCTTATGGAAAAAGTTGGTCACTGTAGCCCTTAGGGAGTCAATATCATCAGCATCACCCTGAACATCCGCATATCCGTTTCCAATTAGATACCCCATTGGAATTAGCATTCCAGCGCTCTTAAGCCATCCGGTATGACATGACTTCTTGCCCTCCATCAATGCAAAGGGGTCTGTGTCGGGGTCATCATCAAGATGCGCTGCAGCGATGTCAGAGTCGGCCTTTACCCACGCCGCGGCGTTGTAGTATGTCCTACCATCGGACTTCCATTCGGCGGCCAGTACGTCCAAGTCATAGACTTCCCATCC
>DALF01000021.1 GCA_002499345.1 Euryarchaeota archaeon UBA170
TGAGCTTGTCCGGTTAAGTGAGGAAGAGGGCTTGTCATGCATAACCATGCGACTAGGAAAGGAATTCTTGGAACAGGAATGCGAACCTCCGGGCTGGAGTAATGATATTCCCCACTTCAGAATTCTTGAGGAAGATGAGATAGCTAGTGGGTACTCATTTGGCTGGGAGATTGAGGCTCCAGTCATAGAAATGCACCTTTACATGCCTTGGCTAGAACGTCGATTCATCGAATTGGGAGGCGAGATGACCACAAGATATGTACAGCAGATTTCAGAGTTACCTGGGCATATTGTGGTGAATTGTTGTGGCCTAGGAGGGAAAGAGCTGTGTGATGACCATAGCTTGGAACCGGTGAGAGGGCAAATAGTATACACCACACAAGATCCAGGGTTTGGAAGATTTGATCAGCGCCCAGAATCACTAATTTATACGATTCCGAGAAGGGATGTAACAGTTCTCGGAGGCACAGCTCAAAGAGGAGATTGGGACGAGAATATCAGAGATGAGGATACTGAGCTAATATTGCGTAAATGTGAGACATTGTGGCCTGAGCTTGATAGAAGTATGATAGTCGGTGTTTCTGTCGGGCTACGCCCTTCTAGGAAGGAGGTGCGCCTAGAGGCCGAGGTTATCTCAGGGAGGAAAGTCATTCACAACTACGGCCATGGCGGTGCTGGCGTGACCCTTTCATGGGGATGCGCAGACGAAGTGGCAAGGATGCTGTCTCAGTAGGACGACTTTGTAGTACTGATTACTACCGCTCCTATCTTGTAAGGATCGGCGTTAGATGCAGGTCTCCTATCCTCCAGCCTACCCTTCCAGCCATCTTCAATTGTCCCTATTGGAATTCTGATTGATGCGCCTCGATCTGAGACGCCATAAGAGAACTGATCTATTGATTGGGTTTCATGCAATCCGGTTAGTCTGAGCTCATTATGGGCCCCATACACAGACATGTGCTTGCTGATGTTATTGCCGAAAGCTTCACAGATTTGAGTGAAAAGAGCTTCTCCCCCTACGTCCCTCATCTTGCCATCGCTGAAGTTCACGTGCATTCCTGAGCCATTCCAATCGCCTTTGATTGGCTTGGGGTGATATTCGATGTAGTAACCGTATTTCTCAGTCAATCTGTCAAGGAGGTAACGCGCGACCCAAAGTTCGTCTCCTGCTTGTTTTGCACCTTTAGCAAAAATTTGGAATTCCCATTGGCCGCACGCTACTTCTTGGTTTATCCCTTCAAAATTGATTCCCGCTTCTAGGCACAGGTCGGCATGTTCCTCGACGAGATCTCTGCCATGTGTATTCTTTCCCCCAACTGAGCAATAATATAGTCCTTGAGGACCAGGATAGCCACCTACTGGGAATCCTAAAGGAAGTTGTGTATCGACATCCATAATGAAGTATTCTTGCTCATAACCGAACCAAAAATCATCGTCATCTTCCTCGATCGTTGCTCTGCCATTACTGGAATGTGGAGTCCCATCCGCATTCAACACCTCGCACATCACTAGAAAACCATCTGCCCTCTGAGGATCTGGAAATATGTTTACTGGCTTCAGAAGGCAGTCAGAATCTCCACCTTCAGCTTGTTTAGTGGAAGACCCATCGAAGGACCACATAGGGCAATCTTCTACTTTACCAGAGAAGTTGTTCCTGATCAAAGTCTTACTTCGCATGTTTTGTGTGGGTTCGTAGCCATCTAGCCAGATATACTCTAATTTGGACTTGGTCTCCATAAATACATAGGGAAAGTAGACGGTTTATTAATTGAAGGTATGTGCAGTAAATATATGATTTATTAGATAAAAATTCAGATTAAATAATAGTTATTGAACGATTGATTATAATTCTTTAATTTTATTCGACAAATATATCGTATTAGTTCCACATTTGAGAATCGCCTTAGCGAACGTTCAACGCATTGAACTCAGAAGATTATACGAGTAGCGAAGTTAGAATGGTGGACGTGCCGAGATTTGAACTCGGGGCCTCTTCCATGCCAAGGAAGCGCGCTTCCAAGCTGCGCCACACGCCCAATAAGCAGGCGACCAACTAGGTCCATTTAAGGAGAATGGGCAAGAGGGGCATTCCGATTCAGCATGGTTGGAGAGCCAGAGATTCCAAAAAAGTTGCTTGAAGACATCAGGTCTGCGCTAGTAGGCAGGGATGCCCCGTTTCTGAGATTCATAGACAATGATCTCGATATTAAGTGGCTAGAAGAGCAGGATTCTCGCTTGGGAATAACAAGATTTGAGTGCGATCATCATGAGATATACAGAAGGAAAAGACTAGGGTTGCCACCTGGAAAGATTTCCATTGGCATAAATCCGATACTGAAGGGAGATGATGCCCTATACCTGCATACACTTTCTCACGAGTTGCTTCATGCGGCCGGTTTCCTAGATCACGACGGAGCTCATGCCGAGATAGTATCGGAGGTTGCACCTGCCCCCAGACTTAGAGATTCGTCGGTATTGAGGGGGATCAGGGAAGAGGTACTCTCCAGCCTACCTGAAAGACAGTGGATTTGTGGAAATTGCGGCCATTCTTGGGAGAGAAGGAGGGTAACCAAGCCTGTCAGATGCCCCAAGTGTGCTAGACCCTTCTCGAATTCAGGAAAGTAGGGTTCATCTAATTGGTGCGTGCGCGGTGGTACGGGCGATTAGTGTAGTCTGGATATCATCCCGGCCTTCTAAGCCGGTGACACGGGTTCGAATCCTGTATCGCCCGCCATAATTTGGCTTGTCTCACGAATCGCTCATATACGGGCAGTAGGTCGGCCGGGCCCATGAAGAGGGGTTCCCGCGCTTGGAAGAAGCGAGGGCAGCAGCGCTGGAAGTGGCGTAAGAAGAAGTTGAGAAGGAGAAAGGCCGCTCGTAAAAGAGCTAAGCAGTAGTTGTTTTTCGGCTCAAAAACTGATTTTTTTCAGAGTTTGATTATCTTTATTAGATTTTATCGTCGAGAAATTATTCTTGTTACTCAATGCTCTGGAGATTAATTTACTGAGATTTTTCCAATGGCGGCCGGAAGATCGGCACTCCTTTGAGAAACGATGGCTATTATCGAAATTTAACTAAGAAAGGTACTCGATGCAAATAGACAATCAAGCGCATAATTGATATCTGGTGTATCAATGGAACCACATGGCCGGTGTGAGGGAGTACTCCGATAGCGATCGTTCGTTGCTGACATTCTCCCTAGTTGGGATTATACTTCTAATATCCTTATTATTGGTTTACATTGGAGATATATTTTCCAATAATACAATTCCTAGTGTTTCCTCATCTGAGATACTTTCAACCTCGGGAATTGCCCTATACAGATCTATCTTAGCACTGGTATGCTTCTCCACAATTGCCTCAATCATTCTAGATCCAAAAGGTATGACATACAACCTTCTGGACTATGAGACAAAGTTGTACGGCCCTAAGAGAATTACTGGGGTGACAAGGATGTCTGCATTCACGATGTGGAGCTTCACGTTGATGGGCGTATACTTTGCTGTGGCCTCGTACTCGTCTTGGTCGGTACACTTCGGTTGGGAGGTCGGCGATTGGGTGGTTCACATTGTTCCCGCCCTTTTTTCTTCGGCTATAGCATCGGCTTTCCTAGTCACGACAACCGTCACATACATGCTGATACCTGAAGCTAATCAGAGAGGGGAGAATATTTCTCACTACTTCAAGTGGGATAGTCAGCTCATGCACAACGGAAACGTCATCTTCATTCTCTCCGAGATGGCAGTATCTGATATAGAGCTGAGTCTGTGGCATATCCCTTACCCAGTAATATTCGGATGCTTATACGTTTTATTCTCCGCCTTCAATGCCAGAAGATCGGGGATTTACTTCTATGATTTCATAGATCCGAGATTGAATGGGTCTCACATAATACACATGGTGCTTTTGGGAGTAATGTCCATACATTACATATTGGCATTGGCAGTACAGACTCTGGCAGAGGTAAATTTTACTGGTTACATACTGACATTGGTCGCTATATGCTATCTAGCCACTGCGTTCAATAATCCCTCAGAGAAGGGACACTAAATCATTCAATGCCCCGAGTGGATCTGTTGACTTAGTCACGCCACTGGCCAGAAGAACTCCGCTGACGCCGAGTTCAATAGCCCTAGAAACGTCAAGTCCTGATTTTACTCCTGCACCGCATAGGATACCCACTTGTTCACTGGTCTCCCTGACAGCCTTCGCTGTGCTGGATACAATTTCTGGATCCGCAGATGTGACTGAGACGTCCCCTCCAATTAGCTCGGGGGGTTCGACAGCGACGTAGTTAGGCACCAATGCGGCGAGAGACTTAGCTTCGTCTATGTCAGCCGCACATGCACATATCTCGAAGCCTTCTGGAACTTGGTCCAATAGCATGGCAACATGCTCAAGACTTACTTTATGCTCTGCATG
>DALF01000013.1 GCA_002499345.1 Euryarchaeota archaeon UBA170
AATGTAGCTTACTCCAGCCATGGCCTTGCGCGAGCAGAGAGACCTATGATTGTCGCCCCCAACACTCAAGACTCTCACACACTCCCGGCGGACGCATGGAGGACAGACTGGTTTGGCTTGATCTAGAGATGACAGGCCTTGATCCAGTAGAGAATAAAATAATCGAAATAGCCACCATAGTTACCGAGGGAGACTTAACCTTGGTCTCTGAAGGGCCATCTTTGGCCATATCACAGCCTGAATCGGAATTGGAGAAGATGGATGATTGGAACATAACTCATCATACTAAGAACGGTCTCCTAAAGAGGGTCAGATCAGATGGTGTTCCCATAGCACAGGCTGAAAGACTTACCTTGGAATTCCTCATGGAGCATTGTTTAGCTGGAGTGCCTCCTCTGTGTGGCAATACAATAGGTCAAGATAGGAGATTTCTCAGGAGATATATGCCGGAGCTACACGAATTCTTTCACTATAGGAGTGTGGATGTGACATCCGTAAAGGAAATTGTCAGGAGATGGTATCCTAAAGCACCAAGATTCTCTAAGCCATCGGGCCACAGGGCCCTCGATGATATCAGAGGCAGCATCGAAGAGCTATCTCACTTCAGGGAGCACGTTTTCAGGGAATGAAAACTACTCGAAAGGAACTCCTTCAGAATCAGTCAGAATCAGATTAATTCCCAGGCCAGACCTATGGAAGGCTATCACTTCAAGTCCATGGATAATATGCCCAGTCGCGGCTCTCCCAATAACTGGAAGATCGCCTCCTGTATCGTCAGACGCCATAGGACGTTCACCCGGAGAAAGCCTCCTCCTGGTTCCTCCGACCTCATCGAACCATGGCAGGAGTCCCTCGGGAGAGTATCTGACTCCGAGAATCATATCACATCCCTCCGTCCACTGTGCTGCATCCGCATCAGCTTCACTTGGAACCGCTACAGCATTCGGATGTGAGTGAATCCAGTGTGTGAATCTCCCTCCTCTCGACCCCCGTTCTTCTGTGAATATCCCATCAATCCATTCCTCTGGGACATGATGAACAGAGAAAGAGTCTCCTCTGTTTACAAGATGGGGATTTCCGAGTACATATCCCTGGCCTGCAAATAATCCAGCCTGGAAATCTTCTCCGGTAAACCGCATGTCAACTCCATCTGGATGAGGAAGACTGACATCGGGGTCAATCCCAACAAGTATCTCATCAGGAAGGGATCTGAATGTCCACTCAATAATTTCTGAAAGTGTCTCAATCGGCATTAGAAGTATTGCGGCATAGTCGTCTTTAGCCTCCAGAGAATGCATGTTGTAGGTTCCTGCGGCCTGTACTAGCCACTCATGAGCCATGCCGTTCCGCGGGAGTCACATGACTTGAGTTCAACGGACTAATTAATTCTCACATCCAGAACAATATGGTCCCATCTTGGAGCATAGCTCTTTATGCGATTTACTGCGATAATCTCCGCTCCAGACCCCTCTCTGAAATGACATAGCTTCCTTAGTACCCCCTCGCCCCATTCAGAGTATCCACCAGGTCTAGCTAGGCCATGAATGTGGATTACACCTCCGGAGTCGGATAGAACTTCCATCGCTGCTTCAAAACTATCTTCAGAAGTTGGCAGTAGGCCCATAATTACCCTATGAGCGACCTTTCTAATTGACATACAGGTCTCTCTGTTATCTCCTCGATGTATTGTGAAACCAGACGAAATACCATTCCTCTTTAGGCCCCATTCAAGGGATTTTATAGCATCATCATTCCACTCGCAACAGTGAACATGTTCGACCTCTGAGTGGACCATAATTGGTAGAGAGTAGTAACCTATCCCCGAGAATAGGTCGACTACTACTTCCCCTCTTTCCACAATCTCCCCCATCCTCCTCCTCTCATTCACATTCCCTGCCGAGAACATACACTTGGTCAGATGATAACCGTAGTCGACCCCATTCTCTCGTCTAACAACCCAGTCATCTTCTCCGCGCAGCATCCTCGCCCCGCTCTTTCTTGTTTTACCCGTCACCTCTCCCATTATCCCAAGTCTCTCAACATCAAGACCTTCAGCTACAGCTTTCCATAGCGCAGGACTAATCAGATCATCCCAGTCTTCCCCCTCGAAAGAACCCGATGGGAGTATCGCGATATCGGAGAACTTCTCCCATTTCTTAGGTATCTTCGGAAGGGTTTTTTTTCCTAGAAATGATGAAACAGAATCATACAGCCGTTCATGCGGCCCCCCTCTAGTCATATATCTCGGGTGAACATTACGGATTCAGACTTATGGTATATCGCACACTCCAACTGACGTGCGTACATGCATCGCGCTGGTCATTATTCTGCTGTTTGCACCAGTGGCCCATGCCGCACCCCCTCCCGGAGACTCTGAGGCATCGAATGAAATCTGCTCTACTTGGGCTAATGGAAATGGGATATGTGATGACTATGATTCATACTTAGACTCCACACTAATAGACGAGTGGATCGAAGGCCAGGTTAGAATTTCCATGGAGGAGGCATCGACGATAGAGATGAGTCTGGAACTCGCGATTCATGAGCTCCCAAGAGAAGAATTGGGATTACTAGATTTGGATTTGCAAGGAGACAGTGTCCCTTCTGATGGAATTCCTGCCGATTATATCCGAAACTATCGTGACTTTTCACGGGGCGGTTCATCTGTTGAGGATAGATTAGTTGAGAAGATTGAGGATATAATACAACAGATTGTGGATGAAAATTTTCCAAATGCCACAATTAGCCCACTTCAAACCATACCAGAAATAAACTTCTTCGATCGCGGTCTCTCCTCCTGTACGTTGAATGCCGATTCAGACTCAATAGATGAGGAGAATGGTTTGGAAAATGATCCCTTCAACCCTCCCATTTGTTTTCAATCAGAACTCACATTAGATGTTAATCCGACTAATATCGGCATGAATCCGGAAACTGGTGATATTGACAGGGTAATGGAGGGGCTGTTGGCCATGGGGGGCGAGGTATCTACAAACTTCACAACCATTGCAAAATCAGGCCATTACATCGAATATGTCATGTTACCACCTTCATATTCCAATATTATCCAGATTAACGAGCCAGCCGAAATCTTCTCAATCGAGCAGGGACAACTGCAGTTTTTAGGAGCTAGAATGGCACTAAATAATTTGAATGCTCATCACAATTCTAATCTAATCACATCTAACCTGGTGACTGTTCTTGGAACCGATGAGAATGTACCAGATTGGAAGACCTATGCTGGCCCTTCATTGAGCTTGGACCTATTCATAAATCTGAATGATAGGATGAACAGTCATGTAGATATGGAAATAGGAATCCACCACCTAAGTACTGAAACATTAACTCAGTGGGGACTAGACCTCGAGACTCCAACGATAAATCTTGATTCGGTGACATCTGATGGTATCAGAATGTTTGATTCCGAGATGGATATTGATACTGACCAGATGCTCACATCTCTTCCAATTGACACACTTTCAGACTCCTTTTCTCAGTTTCTAGGGACTGAAGTCATCTTCCAGAGCCCCTCATTCTCACCCTCTAACGATTCAGGAGGAATTATGTTCCAACACAGGCAAGGCGAGACCTGTGGAGAAGAATTAGCTTACAGATACTGTCTCGGCGAGAATGGTGCAATGTCTAGTGCTTACCCGATTAAAGTACAATCCAGCACAATTCCCACTGAAATGCAAATTTCAAGCATATTGAATCAGCTAATTCAGCATGCAGACGGGGATCTTTCGACAATTGATTTTTCACAAATTAATGATGAAGACCTAGCCATTATAATGAGCTTCTTGGGTGTAGAATTAGAAGTTAATCTTGACTTCATTCAAGAGTTCCTTCCCTCTGACTTCCCCTCTACAGACATAAGCATAACAATTTACTTGCCCGAATGGTTGGAATCATCTGGGGCGACTCCAGATAGCTTGGTATTTTCTTCTAAGTCAGGAGATAGTAAAACCAGAAATATCGAACTTGAGGGATCGAGGCCATTCGACTGGCAACACTCGATATGTAGAGTATCAGATCCATGTGAGGAAGACAGCATCGATAGGGTATGTGCTCCAACGCAGATGACGTGTGTCTCTTTCCTTGTCGAGATAGAAATTTCCAAAGTATCAGTTCACGAATTGAGTGGCTCGGTGTCGGTGGAATTTACCTCCAATATTATTCTAGAGATATATCGATTAGGATTAGACATCGAGATTGAAGGAGTGGAAATGTCCTCAATTTCATCGGATGCCATAAGAAGAATTTTGGTTATGGGCGATAGAATGGAAGGCGGATTACTAGCAAACTCCGAAATTGAATCAGCAATTGATTTCGGAGTCGGTGAACCCATGGATTTCGAAGTCTCCAATGTGGGTCTAAGAAAACTATCCGATTACCTAACCGAGTCATACGCCGAAATGATGAACGACTTCGGCAATCTAAATCTAGATTCTCAAGATATTGGTATAGAGGGATTATCCCTCACTGCAGACTTATCATCAATGCCATTCCAAGCAGATTTCGGAGTGGTCACTGTAGGAGAAGGTCCCTTCATAGGGGATGAAGAACCAATTAGACTAGCCACTAAGGTAGATAATGCAAAGCTCACAATATCTCTGAGGCAGGATGAGATTATTGTTGGAGTCAATCCTCGCTCACTGGTAGTGATGCCATCGGTAGTGATGTCGTCTATTTTCCCCTCACCTATCCTCACAGATTCTGGATTGTTATTGGACGGCTCGGATATCAGACAGAGAGTAACTCCACTAATGGAGCATACGAGCTTTGGAACAATTAAGACATCGGCGTTTATCGAGATGTTACTCCCTCAGTCCATTAGAATAACATCTTTCGATAGCGAAAAGGGACTCGCAGAGATAACAAACTCAGGAGATAGGCAACTCTTGACTTACACCATGCCATCATGTCTTGAAGCAGAAACCTGGAATGAGTGCAGCACCAACAGAAACTCAGATATAATCACGTACTCAGTTGAGATTTCTTGGAGATTCTTGATCGGAGAACTCGTACCATACATCTTCCTCATTATCGTCTCAATAACTCTTATGGTAAGCAGGATGAGGAGGAAGAGAAGAGAGAAGAAGCAAGCTCAAATCATATCTTCAAAGGAAGAGGAAAGCACAGAGCTAGAGAAGATCATGAATATTGAGTTTGGTAAGCTACCAGAAATGACCACACTTGTAGACGAGACTTTCTTCGACCAAGACGACTCTGAGAGTTCGTAGATAGCATATTCGACTAGTGTTCGAAGTGTTTCTGTATTTTCTTAGCCATAGATAATCCAATCCCAGGTACAGCTCTGAGCTCATCAATACTAGCATGCTCTATTCCCTTTCTTCCTCCAAAGTAACGAAGCAATGACTGTATCTTCTTGGCGCCAAGGCCATCAACTTCCTCCAGAGGGTCATGCATAGATCCCTTCCTCCTCCGGCGACTATGAAACTGATTTACGAATCTATGAGCCTCATCCCGGGAGTGAATTAGTACTCTTCCTCTCCGATCTAATATTATCGGTTCTCTTCCATCGATATAGAGAGTCTCTTCTCTTTTGGCTAGGGCGGCGACAACAAAATTACCATCCATATCGCTCTCAATAAGAGCATTATTTATCGTCGAGAGATGTGTCTCCCCACCGTCTAGAAGAAGAATATCTGGCCACTCCTTTTGTCTCTTCAACCATCTTATCACAGACTCCCTCATCATCCTCAAGTCATCAGCTGAATCTCCCTTAATCTTGTAAGTTCTGTACTCCTTTTTTGACGGTCGACCATTCTTGAAAACAACCGATGCACCAACTCTCTCAGATCCCATAAGTTGAGCCATGTCGAAACAAACAATGTGATCTAAAGATGCCATTCCAAGCAATGCTGCTCCTTCGTTGGCAGCACGTTGCTCAAGGCTTCCGGAACTGCTCCTATGAGAGCGTGAGACTAAAATCTCAGCATTCTGGTCGGCCATTTTTCTTAGCCGGAAAAAATCCCCTCTTTTGGGCACCCTGGAAATCAAGGAACCTCCTCTCCTGAACTTAAGCCACTTCTCCACTGAGTCTCCAACTGGGGATGGAAGAAGCAGGACTTTCGGAGGCCTCCTATTCGCATAATGCTCTACCAGAACGAGTGATACGGATTCTGAAACATCTCCTTTGTGAATCAATGGATACTCCGTCTTCCCCTGTACCACCCCTTCCTTGGCATGCAAAATCATAACTACGGCCGAGTCTCCAAGTGATGAAAACCCGATTGCATCACAGTCCTGGTAGAACCTGCTATGGATTATCTGCTGAGAAAGCGTACTCTGAACTGATGAAATCATATCCCTGATTCCTGCAGCTCTCTCGTAGTTCAGGCATTCAGAGGCATTATCCATATCATTTTGGAGAGACTCGATTAGAACTTTAGCATTCCCATCAAGGACATCTGTGACGGCCTTAACAATTGCTGGGTATCCATCTGGATTGCAACAAGGTCCCTTGCATAGGCCGATATGCATCGCTAAGCAACCATCACTGCCCCTGCAGTCTTTGTCCCTAATTCCAAACTCAATTCTGAGTAATTGAATCACCCTCTTGGCGGCCCCAGCATCTGGGAATGGGCCCCAAGATCTTGATCCCTCTGGGGGACGACGAGTGTAGAGAATTCTAGGGAAATCCTCTGCTGTTAATGAGATAAAGGGGTACGATTTATCGTCCTTCAATCTTGAATTGTACTTCGGTTTATGCTCTCTAATGAGATTCCTCTCTAGGAACAATGCTTCAGAAGGACTTTTGGTAACAATGAAATCTATCTCATCAGCCTCCTCTATTAGAAAAGGAACCATTTTACGTCCATCGCTACCAGAGAAATATGACGATACTCTTGTTCTAATTTCCGTAGCCTTGCCGACGTACATTACTGTACCATCTTTTCTCTTGAAAAGATAAACACCAGGCTTGCGTGGAAGATCTAGGGAGCTCCTCTCAACTGGCATTTACAATGATGCGCCACAGGTCAACGCCCATGAACCCGTGCCTTGTCTCAGGGGCATGCTCAGTCACTCGCAGGCAAGGGTTCTCGCCCGGCTAGCTGAGTTTGGAGATCATTTAGACACCGCCTGGGATGTTCCAAGGGAGCTATCACTTCCAGGATTGGCGGAATCCCTTGGCCTAGTTCGTTCTGCTCTACATCAACCACTCTCGGAATTGGAAACCCAGGGCCTCATATCAACTAGGACGGCACACGTGATTGGAGGGGGATCAAGGAAGAGGACCGTTGTCCACATTTCAAAAAAGGGAAGGGTGTTAATCGATAAAGAAATACCAGCTTCTAGAACGTCCAGCAGTGGAATAATAGGACCAGCTCCAGATCCTTCTGAAGTACATGGCCGATCATCAGAGATAGAACAATTGTCGCAGGCTATATCCAATGGTAAGTCAGTAATATTGAGTGGATTACCTGGAATAGGAAAATCAACTCTGGCTAGGGCTCTGGCCTCTCACTTAGAGAGCCTCAGATGGAAGATTAGATGGGCTAACTGCTCAATTAATACTGATGTTAAGGCAATTGGAAATATGTGGCTTGGAAACAGCTCTCTCTCATCATCAGAGGCTATCATAGAGTCTACCGGAGTGAAGAAAACTCTTCTCGTATTGGATGAAGTTCAAGAATTACATCCTAGGCACTCTGGCTCAATTAGTAATCTGATCTCTAAGGCCTCCTCATCCATTTGTTCGGTATTACTGGTGGTCAGAGCGCCTAATCCATTGGACTTAGATGGAGAATTCTTCGAGCTTCGTCTACATGGCCTCGATCTAGAATCAGCAAAGCTTCTCTTTTCTGAAGATATTGATAATGAAACAGCAACAGTTGTTTCAGATTCTCTGGGGGGCCATCCTCTAGCAATAAGACTCTGGTCCCCGGATGAGGGAGTCCCTGAGAAGTCTGAGGCAGTCCTCAGATATGTTGAGAAAACCGTGATAAAAAGACTATCCGAAGATGGAACTTGCTCACTTGATGAATTATCACTATCTCCTTTGCCCCTACGTGTTGAGGAGATGGCCTCTGAAGCGGGTATCAATGAATTGGACGACTCAGCGATACTGAAATGGTCTAATGGACTTACAGAGCCTCATCACCTAGTTAGGAATGTCAGAAGAGCATCTTGGGACGATCAGAAAACTTCCAGATTGCATAAGGATGCGGCGATGACATGGTCGTTATTGGAGGGACATAGGGCTAGGAAGCTTGAAGCATATCACAGATCAATGTCAGGAAAGGAAGAAGATATACAATGGATTGAAAGTAATATTCAGCAAATAGCGCTATCCGATAGTGCGTCAGCCGCTGTGGTATTGGAGAATGCTCTAGGGTCAAAAGAAAGTCAGATTCTTAGGGAGGAAGCGGCTTCTATTGCTCTCGATAGGGGCGAGAGGATTGAAGCAGAAATGCATATAGAAAAAATTAAACAGGTTTTGCCAAGAAAGATATTCGAGTCTAGATTAGCAAGATTGAACGGTAATCAAACCCTAGCAGAGAAAATGGAGGCAGAAGCAATCATATTGTCAGAACCAAGTCAACGTGCTAAAATGGAGGTTTCTTCAATCATAAGAAGATTTGATGACAGACTTCCGGGGAGATTAGGTAACTCTGAGTCTGATAAAATTCTACAGATTATCTCGCAAGTAGATTTGGGTGCTATATCCAATGATGAGAGAGAGTCAGCAACTCTATCTCTGGAGCTAGTCAAATATAGTATCGCCCTAAGTGAATCCAACCTCCAAGAGGCATCCAAGTCGAGAGCAGAAATCGAATCCAGACTTGCTCGAGATGATATCTTCCTAGAAATACTCGATCTGAAAGCAAGATTGTCCTCCAGAGTTAATGGCGCGTCTTCTAATAGCTCTATTTCATGGTCAAAAGATTTTATTTCTAGTCTAGATGAACCAGTCCCTAGGATCATGGCAATCCACGCTACTCTTGAGGCCGTAGGCAAAGAATTCCCTAACTGGCTCATTGAGGCCCATAGAGAATCTTGTGGACATCCACTCAGAGAGGATATGCCTTCTTTCAGGAGAATATCCGCACATAGATGGTATTGGAGAGGGGTCCTAGAT
>DALF01000060.1 GCA_002499345.1 Euryarchaeota archaeon UBA170
TGCTAGACTACTTCTCCCTCAATGGAATCGCTTTCGAGGCTGTAAACGTTGAGTTCGAGGCCGAGGCAGTTGAGAAGATCAAGTCCGGAGAGTGCGAAGCATTCACTGGAGATATGTCCGCTGTTGCTGCTCGAAAGTACCTGCTAGACCAGGAAGATAACTCCGAAAACGCTCTCTCCGCAGGAACTTGGATTGCTGCTGAGACTATGTCCAAGGAGCCTCTTGGCGCCGCTACTCGAGACAACGATGACGACTGGAATGACGTCGTTGCATGGGTATGGTACGCTATGGTTACTGCTGAGGAGTACGGAATAACATCTACTAACTACGAATCGATGGCAACCGCCGCAGCAGTAAATTGCGAATTGGATGCTGACGGAAACCAGGTCGATGAGGCTTGTATGCAGGGTAACGCAAAGCACAACGTCCTTCTGAACACTGCAACTGACCTTGATCTAGGAACAGCAACCAACCCCCTCGGCGATATGTGGGTACAGGCTGTCCTTGGTGCCGTTGGTAACTACGGAGAGGCATACGATGACGCATTCTGTGACGGAAGCTACGATGGAACAAGTGGCTCCGATGCTATGGTCGGATGCCTAATCGACCGTGCAGGTACTGCAAACGCTCTCGTTTCCGAGGGTGGTCTACAGTACGCGCCACCAATCAAGTGATTCCTTAGTGGAATAGCTAACACAAACACGTAAACCCTGGGAGGGGGGTCTTCCCTCCCAGGGCCAACATAAAATTTTGATAATATAGGTAGTAGGTGACTCAATGCAAGCTCTTCGGATGAATGTCCAGGGCTATCTCTCATCCGCTACCAAGAATCCACTGAGGGCATCTAGGAATGCCCTCCTAACTATCGTCACAATCTTAGTTCTGTGGAAATATCTCGTCCTATTCATGGGCATGTCTGTCGAAATGTCTAAGCAAATCTCCTTGAATATCGTTATCGCCGGAAATCCTAGTGCTACTTACTACCCTCTAGGAGACCAAGTACTGATTATAGGGGGCTTATTCCTAATCTTCTTCGCTATGGTGCAGAATGAGATCTCCTTGCGGACACTGAGAAATCTAGGTGACTACAAGTCGTATATCGCTACCTTGACCGGAGTAGCTGGACTAGTCCTATTCTGGGCTATAGCGGAGAATATTGAGCTATCGTCCAGAACCCAGGCTCCCTTCCTTGTCATAGGAGGCGCGTTCCTGACTGGATTCCTCCTTGTCCAGGACGAGATGAGGGAACTCTCTGCCCTCATCATAGAGTCCATCCTGAAGCCTAGGGGCGCAGTAGAAATGTGGAAAGGCTCGTGGAGGGACGTGGTAATATCAATCTCAGCCATCTCATTATTCTTCATATGCCTGTTCAACCTCTCAATGCTCTCGGTCTACATACCATCATTGTACTATGAACAGGACAAGGTCTTCTCCATCCTCATGCTACTGACAGTAACCATCTGGCTAGTCGTGATGTCAAAGGAATCCGCCAAACCAGCCGTTGTCAACAAGAGGCACTCCTCAATGGCGTTCCTCATTTCCATTCCTCTCCTTCTGTATGTCTCATTCAGAATTTTACTCCTTCTGAGGACCGATCCAACATGGGATGTCAGTTGGGATTTCATGGATTCGATCGCTGGTTTTAGCATAAGTAACTGGCCTAATCAGGTCAACCCATATGCCGGCACCAGATGGGACTTTCACTGGGCTGGCGTGGTCAATGCGGTTCGTGTGGTTCTCGTCAGTATCGTTCTATGCACCGTGATAGGCATCATTGTCGGCGTAATGAGGCTCTCCAATCACAAACTCTCTTCCGGCTTCGGGACCGTCTACGTTGAGATATTCAGGAATATGCCATTGGCCCTCCTGCTCTTCACGATTTCGATTACCGTCGGTAATACCCTTCCTAACATGGCTGATGAGTTCGATATAGCAGGAACAATATTGCTCAGCAACCAAGGTATTTTCACTCCAGCAATTGATCCGGGCCTCCTATTTATTGCCATACTAGTGCCCGTACTGGCGAAGGCATATACTACCTATGCAGATAGAGATGGCTTCGACGACTCCGACGAGGGAGTCAGAACACGATTCAGGATGTGGGTTGGTGTATTCGCCGTTGCGACAGCAATATCGCTCTCGAATGGATGGGACGTCCCAACGATATGGAAGCGTATTCCAGCTTCTCCCGGAAGCTGGGTCGTCGAAGGCGGTTTCGAGATAACTCTCCCCTTTATCTGTATTATAGCCGGCCTGACCATCTACACCAGTGCAATTGTGGCAGAGATAGTAAGAGGGAGTATCCAATCTCTTCCCCGCGGACAGATCGAGGCAGGTATCTCACTGGGTCTAACGCCATTCCAGAGGCTCCGGCTGGTAATCATGCCGCAAGCCCTCAGAAGTATGGTACCCGCTCTAAACAACCAGTACATGAATGTCTGGAAGAATTCCAGCCTCGCGATGGTCGTAGCTTACAACGATATATTCTACATCAACCTAGTGATAGTCAATAAGATCGGTAAAGCCGTCCCCACATTCATATTGATATTGATAACCTACCAAGTCGGGAGCCTAGTGATTTCCGCCATCATGAATTTGTACAATAGAAGAGTGACGAGGGTGCAGATATGATGTCAGATAAGTCACAAATTACCAGCTTTACCACTAGGGCACTAGAGTGGTACTCCGAGTTCGATGAGGGAGTTTCAGGTAAGCCAGCCAAGTGGGTAAATGATTCCAATGAGAATTTATTCTCGGCCATGGTACTTATTCTGTCTTTGGCACTGGCTGTAAACACGTATATCACTGAGATGGATGCCCTATATCTAGACGTCAGCGAGTGGAAAAACATAGCTTACTGTCTGATTGCGGCACTAGTGGCTTTCTTCGCTTGGTCAACATCACTTTCGGTAGTCCTCAAGGGCACTTTCACAAGATCGAAGGGAGCACCTTTGCTAGGGCTACTGGTAGCTTGGACAACCTACTTCGTCGTCTCAGGGTTATCTTACTTCGTAATTGTTGGTGCTGAATGGGATGTGATATGGGCTAATAGGGCAACCCTATTTCTCGGTATCGAGATAAATACCGGCGTAGTGAATCCCGACTTCGAGAATCAGACATGGAGACTTTGGCCGAGCCTGATTCTAAGCACTCTGATCATCTGCTCAGCATTGGGAACCACGAAAGAAACAAACCGTGGGTTCGCCATCAAGTTAGGAATTCTCTGGGCGGTCTGCATGTTCTACGTTTGGTTTCCAGCCAAACTAAACTACAATCCTGACGGCGTAATGGTAAATCTATCGATAACGGCACTTCTTGGCGCCGGCTCTTTCTGGGCATCGAGAAAGTACACTGAGAGGTCCGAGGAATTCCAAGTTAACAAATTACGTTCATACATAGCAATTTCCGGAGTCATCACTTTCTTCGTGGCCATAGCCCTTCTCGATCCACCAGATGCACTTATCGACAGAGGGCTGGCAGAGAAGGGGATAGAGCCATTCCTATGGGGCGGGCTTTACGTTAACTTGATACTAATTTCCGCATCCCTGGTTCTTGGCTCGGCATTATCAGTGCTTCTCGCATTCGGAAGGAGAAGCGATCTCCCATTCTTCAGTCTACCTTCAACCTTCATTATCGAGTTCATACGATCAGGTCCAATGGTTGCTTGGCTCTTCATCGCATTATTCATCCTCCCCGATATTATTAGGCCATTCTATGATGCAGACGTAGTCATGAGGACCATTTTTACATTCTCTATATTCGGTGCCTGCTACATAGCAGAGGTCCTCAGAGGGGGGCTTCAAAATGTACCCAGGGGACAGGTCGAGGCTGCAACTGCACTTGGACTGAGCTCCACCCAGGTCAAGCTATTCGTAGAGCTCCCATCAGCTGTCAGGACCACGCTCCCAGCCATAGTGAGTATCTTCATCGGCCTTTGGAAAGATACCACCTTAGTCTACCTCCTCGGAGTTCTAGATCTATTCGCGATCTCAAAAATTCTACCTGCCACCGACTTTCAGTTCGGTGACGACTACCTAGAGCCCCTTATTTTTGCCGCTACTTTCTTTTGGGTGGTAGCCCTGATTCTCTCTAGGATTTCACTTAAAGTGGAGAAGTCCCTAGGACTAGTGAACGAAGGAGGTGCCGAGGCCACATGATTGAATCTGAAAACGACGATGAAGCCATCATTGAGACGAAGGGAGTACGTGTAAACTTCGGCGACTTCTGGGCCTTGAAAGGAATTGACATCAAGGTCAGAAAAGGGGAGATTATCGTCATACTGGGGCCTTCAGGATCTGGTAAGTCGACATTCATCAGAACCCTGAATAGGCTACAGCCCCATGCAGGCGGGACAATTAAAGTAGCGGGAATCACCCTAGACGAAGAAACTAGCGTGGCGGATCTCAAGCGCATCAGATCAGAGGTCGGCTTCGTTTTCCAGCAATTCGAGCTATTCCCCCATCTGACTATCATGGAGAACATCACTCTCGCTCCAATGAAGGTCAAGGGCATCGATAAGAGTAGCGCGGAGGATAGGGCGATGGAGCTACTCGAAAGGGTAGGGATACCCGAGCAGGCCCACAAGTATCCAAGTGGACTTTCCGGAGGTCAACAGCAGAGAGTTGCAATCGCTCGTGCACTGGCAATGGACCCTAAGATAATGCTCTTCGATGAGCCTACATCAGCACTGGATCCAGAGATGATCAAGGAAGTCCTCGAGGTCATGATTGATCTAGCAAAGAGAGACATAACAATGATCGTTGTCACACATGAAATGGGTTTCGCTAAGGAGGTCGCCGATCGATGTATCCTGTTTGATGAGGGAGAGTTAGTTGAGGAAGAAACTCCCGAAGTGTTCTTTACCAACCCCAAGCATGAGCGGACTAAGAAGTTCCTTCAGCAGATTCTCTAATTACAATGTGGAGAACACAATTACTCAGCTGCGATAAAACCAAGTAAAACTACTGCTTAATCCACCGAGTAACCCTGTCATAGATTGTACTCCTGAAAGTTAGAAGCTTCAGAGTAGGACCATCTAAATCGATACTAACAGTCGAGCCTCTGGTGAAGTGAAACTCATCCCATCCGTCGGCGACTACGTATCCCCTGTGCATATCACTGGTCATCAGAGTAGGCTCATTGGTCCACGACCAGTACGAACCATCCTCCTTCCTATCTCCCCTAGGAAGATCCCTGGAAACGAATAGATAGTGGTCATCAATCTCCTCCAATGAAAAGGTAGTCCCCTCTATGTTCGCTACGTGTCTGAACCACGCACCCTGGCCTAAGAATGTTGAGAACAGGCATCCAGAAGACTGCTGCGAAGCATCTATTTCCCCGTTGTTTCCGTCTTCAGATCTGTGAATAGTGTACTTGGAAGGCTGATATTGGTGTGTATTCGCTACCAGTAGGTCATTCAGTGCCGGATCAGTCCTGATTTTATTTCCACTAGTAGTCACAATCTCTGCCTGTAAACGTGGCAGTACATTGATGATTCCCCCTCCTTCCATAACAGTACGAATATCACTCTTAAAATTCTCTGGATCGCTTCCCATGTAGAAGCCGTAGGAACCGTCAGAATCACTCAACCTGGGATGACTGTTAACTCCCATTATGGGAGTGGAGTCATCCACGGAATGGGCTATCGAAGTTAGAGTCCCATCCCCTCCTAATACGATTACTAAATCCGGACCATCGAAATCTGCTCTCCTTACAGTTTCCCTAGCCGTGTAATCAACACGGACCCTATTCTCAGAGACAAGCTCATCCAAGGCGTCTCTAATGGTTGCTAGTGCCACATCGTGTACCTCCTCGAAGTTCTTCTTGTAAACGACAAGTATGTTCGTGTGCATGGAATCCATCCTCAACAGTACCTCCCAAGGTATTGTCCCATATAGGGGGCTCGCATGGTTCATTTCGAACTAATGACCGTATTTGCATACCCTCATCTATGTAATCCACCACCCGGCATCATGTTCCGTGTGGCTGTGGTAGTGGTTCTCATAGCACTCTCCAGTGTGACCGGTTGCCTCGGGGCCCAAGAGGAAGTATGCCCCGAAGATGGTTGCTTCCCCTTGACTTCGGATCTCCTAAACGAGATATTATCGGACAATGATTCTTTCAAAGTACTCGATTATGCGAACGACTATGACAGGCTCAGTATTGAAACAACATCCTCTTCAACAGTGCAGGGGCAATTTGGAGAGATTCACTGGGGAGTGTCCAAAGATGATAGCAAGCAATTGAGATCAATATCCACCAGAGTAACTATCGGGACTTACAGTTACAATAATGAGGTAATTGATGGAGGCAATGTAACCAATATCAGAGTGGGTAACGTGTGGTTCGAGGGAAGGGATGCGAAGCCAGAGTATGTCGATCCCTTCGTAGAGTTCGCTATTCTTTCTTCCCAGGGGCAAACGGATGATGTTCCACCATTTGGTTTTGATACTGCGACGATATCTAATCTAGATTGGAGAATCACTGGGGATCAGGACTCAGGACAGCAGGTCGCGACCACATCAAACTCTACACATTCGATAATTATTGAGCTAAGAGGCAACCCCCCAAGAATAATGGCAATTGAGACTTACTCGGGCGAGGAAGAGCAATTCGTACTAAAGGTCAGGACTGGGGATGAAGTCGATTTGCAGATTAACAAAGGCATGAGCAGAGCCCCTCTCGGGTTCAACCCCTACAATGGTCCAACGGAGTTCGGAGGAATATCAGTCTGGGCAGGGGCGGTTCCAGAGAATCTGGTATCTGAGGCCATTCCCCAAGAGATTGAGATAAGGGGGCTATCCTCCAATGATGAAAACGCAATTACAATGGCGTCTCTGAGAATGGACTCAAGATACTCAAACGTAACCGCCTCGGATGGAACATGGTGGGAATTCGAGTGGGAGGACAGGGACTTGGATGATTTCGTCTCAGCAGGAGACCTATACGCAGTAAGGACCAACTCTACAGGAGAGCCCTCAATCGCCGCCTTCGACATTTGGGCTGACTCTTGGACGGGGGGGCCTCTAGCGACTTTGTAATCGCGGCATCTTCATACTCCAAGTAGCAGGGGCGGTGTTATGTCAGAAGTCAGACACCCGCTTTCCAGACTTCTCTCTCAGCTTGAGGAACACCGGTCAGTAGTCATTCTAGCTTCAATCTGCTCAATACTGAACAAAGTCTGGGATTTGGCACCCCCAGTTCTTATTGGGATGGCAATCGATGTGGTTTCAGCAAGGGAGGACTCATTTCTCGCCAACATGGGATACGAAGATGTTCACCTTCAGCTGTATATCCTAACAGGTATAACAGTCGTCATATGGGTCCTAGAGTCTCTTTTCCAATACTTCTATGCGGTCCTTTGGAGAAATCTCGCTCAGACAGCTCAGCATGAACTGCGTATGTCCGCATACTCACACATACAAGAGCTCGAGATGCAGTGGTTCTCTCAACAATCAACCGGTGGACTGATGGCAATTATGAATGATGATGTCAATCAACTTGAGAGATTCCTAGATCAAGGAGCCACAGATCTTCTTCAAGTCGCAACTACGATTATAGTTGTAGGCGGAATCATGTTCTCCGTGGCCCCGGAAGTCGCACTATGGGCAATTGTCCCAATACCAGTTATCGTGACAGGGTCGTTCATGTATCAGAGGAGAATAGGGGTTAGATACTCAAGAGTAAGGTCACAAGTAGCGGATTTGAACTCCCTTCTCAACAATAATTTACAGGGCATCACTACGATTAAGTCATTCACTGCAGAGGAGAGAGAGGCTTCTAGGGTCAGTGAAGCATCTGAAGCCTACAGAGAGGCAAATAAGGAGGCTATCAGACTATCTGCATCCTTCGTACCCATTATCAGGATGGCAATTCTCTTTGCATTCTCTGCAAATATGCTAGTAGGAGGGTGGATGGCATTGGATGGGAGAATTAGCTTAGGGGCATATTCAGTTATTGTGTTCATTACACAAAGACTTCTCTGGCCGCTAACTAGGCTGGGAGAGACCTTCGACCTTTACCAGAGAGCGATGGCATCAACCACTCGTGTTCTTGACCTGTTAGACACCGAAGTCGGTATTGTGGAAGGGGATTTAAAATTGAAGGAAGTCAGTGGAGAGTTAGAATTTCGCGATATTGAATTTTCATATCCCGGCAGGGAGAAAGTTCTGCAGGGACTCGATTTGGTGGTACCAGCAGGCCGGACAGTGGGCCTAGTTGGCTCAACCGGCTCGGGAAAGACAACGCTGATCAGGCTATTACTGAGGTTCCACGATCCTCAATCAGGAACAGTCTATCTGGATGGCCATCAAGTCTGCGATTTGACATTGAATTCCCTCAGGGCATCCATTTCTCTAGTTAGTCAGAATACTACATTATTTCCAGGATCCGTACTTGAAAATATCAGATATGGAAATCCCGATGCACCTATTGAGTCTGTAGAAGAGGCGGCTCGCATTGCCGAGGCTACTGAGTTTATTGCATTACTTCCTAGCGGTTGGCATACTGATATCGGAGAGGGCGGACACCGACTTTCAGGAGGCCAGAGGCAGAGAATTGCAATAGCCAGGGCCGTACTGAAAGATGCCCCAGTACTAGTTTTAGATGAGGCTACGAGCAACGTGGACAATGAGACAGAGGCGGCATTGAAGAGGTCGATTTCTCAAATATCAAAAGGCAGAACAACACTAATCATAGCACATAGACTTTCTACGGTTAGGAATGCAGATATCATTGCTGTATTACACAAGGGAGAAATCTCAGAAACGGGAACACATGAATCTCTGTTGGGAGAAGGTGGAATTTACTCCCGGCTGTGGGCTGTCCAGACAGGAGAATGACAAAATCAACCTTAGGAGTCATTAGAAGAAACTCACTCGCAAGCACATGGAAGAAGGGCAAGAATTCCCGCCGACATTTCCCGGCTTTGGAAAGATGATAGGACTCAAGCCAGTATCTTTAGGAAATGGTAGGTGTGTAGTCGAAGTTACAGTTTCGAAGGAACATCTGAATGCAGGTGGCGTTGCTCATGGGGGGTTACATGCATCAATTCTAGATACCGCTCTTGGAGGAGCTCTGCTTTCACAGATATACCCAGATGAGTGGTGTGCCACTGCTGAAATAATAATTTCATACATTAGGCCGACTCATGAGGGTATGCAGATCACTGCTAGTGGTTGGGTAGTAAGGAGAGGGAAGAATCTAGCTCATATGGAAGGGGAGCTAAGGGACTCCTCTAACACGCTAATGGCCACAGCCAAGGGCACATGGGCGATTTGGAATAATCGTCCCAAGGTCGCTTAGCAAGGTACTGCCGGGAACAGCTTGATGAATCACTCCCCCTTCCCAGAGCTATGGCACGAGTGGACTCATTACTCTGGTTTATGCTAGGAATAGGTCAGTTGTTGTTGGGTTCTCAATTGGGTTCGTCAGGCGTCTTATTGGAATTGCTCAGTATCCTCCTCAATGTTTCGGGGGGCAGTTCTCTAATGCTCGGAATATACTTCCTAATCTTCTTAGCACGGCATGAAAAAGAGTTCTCTGAAGTCTATTCAAAGATGGAGAAGACGGAATTCATCAGAGACGATTCAGGTAGAATCCTCGATGTGGCAGATAAGACTCCAAAGGCAGTCAGGGCTGTTTGGTACGCGATTCCAGTGTTGATGACATTCCTCGGCGCACTAGCGTGGCTAATAGGCTGAGAATTATGTCAGCCAAGAAGCCTGGCTTTGATGATATGATTGACCGTATAATCGATAATCCGGCCTATGACCAAATGGGGGGATACCAGATTTTCCTGAGAAGATTTGCTATTCCCGTCATAATGATTCTAATTTCACTATTCGTTTACACTACTCTGGATCAGTATATCAGCAGTAGTTGGAACCTCGTCATCACGTCAATTGTTACAGGCTCATCACTGGGCCCTATTTTAGCCGCAGAGAGATATCTGGCTATCAGAAATAACAAAAAGTAGGAAAAAACACCGAGAAGAATAAATCCTAGTTACAACTTGATTCATCATGGACTCCGACCACTGTAAATCCATGAGTTGCATCTGTGGTTTCAGAGGCGATGCAGTTCCCAGGAGGCAACATATGGAATGTCCCAGATGCCACAGGGTGGTTGAGGCGTGCTGTGAGGGAGTTCCCAACTACTAGTTAGAGACGAAATACGCCGAATGTGTCAAATGCCCAATCCTCTAGGAAGGGCTATGGTGGATATCAATGATTTCAACCTCTTCGACCTCGTAGGGCTAGGAGACGCAACAGGATTAGAGTGGATTTTTGGGATTTCTGCACTTCTCGGAGGGATCCTCTTCCTGCTCTGGTTCGTACTTATGCTCGTAGGCGGTGTCGCCGAGGGAGTTTTCGAAGGGCTCTTCGGGATGGAAATAGATGTGATGAGCTCAGATGCATCATTTAAGGCTCTCACATTCCAAGGCGTCATGGCCTTCCTCATGTTCTTCGGTTTGGCCGGACTCTGGGTATTGAAATCAGATGGGACCGATCCCGTCGCAGTTGCCGCGGGGGGCATCGCAGGAACGGCATCGATGTATGGAACTGCAAAATTATTTGAGGTTTTTATGGCTATGCAATCTTCCGGCAATGTGGATATCGCAGACACTGTCGGTTACAAGGGACAAATATATCTCGTGATTCCCCCTGAAGGTGTTGGCCAGGTTCAGATTGAGACCAATGGGTCTCTCAGCACATACAATGCTAGATCCGAGGATAAGCAAGAGATTGCAACTGGAAGGCTAATCGAAGTGGTCGATACGATGGGCGAAGTTCTGATAGTAAAGAGAATCTGATTTCTATTCATAACCTAATAATTCTCAATTTTCGGGAAAGAGTTCATGACCTGTGCCTGCCTCATAGGTACTGGAGTGAACAGGATGTTAATGGCAACACTTAGGCAAGCAGAAGGAGCAGACGGTGGAACTATAGGGACAATAATGATTTTTGCAATCATTTTAGTTTTGGTCGCTGCAGTAATATTCTTCGCTCAGAGATATAAGAGATGCCCACCGGATCAAGTAATGGTGATTTATGGAAGGACCGCCAAGGGAGCCGATGGAAAGGCAAAGCCTTCCAGGGTAGTCCATGGTGGCGCGGCACTAGTCTGGCCATTAATCCAGGACTATGCATACATTTCTCTCAAGCCAATGCCAATCAACATCGACTTGAAAGGCGCGCTTTCTCTGCAGAATATCAGAATTAACGTTCCAAGCACGTTTACAGTCGGCGTCAGTAAGGAGCCGACCATCATGGCCAATGCGGCCGAGAGACTTTTGGGATTCAAGATACCAGAGATAGAGAAGCTAGCCGAGGAAATTATCCTAGGTCAGTTGCGTCTCACTGTCGCCTCTCTGACAATTGAGCAAATCAACCAAGATCGTGATGCATTCCTATCCCTCATCACTCAGAATGTCGATCAAGAGCT
>DALF01000003.1 GCA_002499345.1 Euryarchaeota archaeon UBA170
GAGCAAGGGGATACGAGGAAGTATGTTCCTGAGGGAATAGAGGGCAGAGTTCCAGCCAGAGGCCCAGTGGAGAATGTAATCCATCAGCTAGTGGGGGGGTTGCGATCATCCATGGGGTATACAGGAAATGGTAGTATTGCTCATATGAAGGAGAATTGCGAATTTATCAGGATAACTAATGCCGGACTGTCCGAAAGCCATGTCCATGATGTCGAGATAACTCGCGAAGCTCCTAACTACAGGAGATGATAATCTGGAAGAAATCGTCCTTGGCGGAGGCTGTTTTTGGTGTGTCGAGGAGGCACTAATAGGATTGAGAGGAGTTTCTGAGGTCAGCCCGGGATATTCCGGGGGACACGTTGTGAATCCTACTTACGAGCAGGTCTGTGCTAAGGGGACGGGTCATGCTGAGGTCGTAAAGGTGATTTTTGACCCATCAAAGATTGATAGAAAATCCCTATTGGAGGTATTCTTCACATGTCATGATCCAACCCAGCTGAACAGGCAAGGAAATGACATAGGGCCGCATTACAGAAGCGCAATTTTCTATAATTCAGAGGCCCAGAAAATCGACTCACATTCAGTGATAGAAGAAATGGGCGATGTATATGATAATGAGATTGTAACTGAGGTTTCACCACTCGAGAACTTCTATGTTGCAGAAAATTATCATCATGACTACTTCAAGAATAACCCTTCGAATCCTTACTGCATGATGGTCGTAGCTCCAAAAATAGCTAAGACCAGAGCCAAACACGCTCACCTGTATGAGTGACACTACGCTGAGCCCGGAACCTTGGTCTGTTCACCTACTGGGGCTCATAAGTCCGATGCTAGCAATTAGTGGAAATGTGCTAGGCGGGGTCTACACCCTGTCCGGTGTTCTTTTCATTTGGGTATTGAGCCCCATTCTTGACGTCCTATTAGGAGAGTCGGAGTCCCCCAGTCCTCCACGAGATTCTGGTACTCCCTTTGAGAGGCTACTCTGGGTCCATGGAATATTGCACTTCGTTATGCTAGCCACGTTCTTCTACTTCGCCGCAAGTGAGGGAATCACTGGTTGGCTATTGGCGGCATCCCTGTCAACTGGTCTGGTTGCCGCAGCCTCTGCCATCGTCACAGCACATGAGCTAGGTCACAAGAGGCCCAAAAGCCCCGGATGGAGATTAGCAAGAGCACTCCTTTTCAGTATAAATTATACCCATTTCACTACTGAGCACAATCACAATCATCACAAAAACGTGGCCACGGACAAGGATCCAGCCAGTGCAACATATGAGCAGAGTATCTGGTCGTTCTGGGTTAGGACCATACCAGGGCAATTTCTATCATCAGTGAGAGTACACAATAGGAAGGGCAGGACCGGTTTCAGAAACCCATCATGGAGAGGCCTGTCCCTTCAATTGATATCTATCGTAATTCTCATGTCCCTACACTATGCGACTATTGAGTGGGCGGCTCCTGTTCTGATTGGTTGGTTAATTGCATCGGGTATTGCTATACTGACTCTCGAGTATGTCAATTATATTCGTCACTGGGGACTTAGGAGGGAGAACGGCGGAAGATTCGAAGAAGGACATGCATGGAACACAGAGGCGAGATGGTCTAGGTGGAGTCTTCTAGAGTTGACCAGACATTCTGACCATCATCTCCATGCATCTGTCCCATTCTGGAGATTGAGGCCGTATCCTGATGCCCCTAGATTACCTTCTGGCTACTATGCGTGCTGGTGGCCATGTCTTTTCACACCGGTCTGGAGAAGGATGATGAGGGGAAGGGCGCCTAATATCTGAGCGAACTTCGACAGTCTCCTAATCCACACTAGCATACCTTTTCTTGGCGCAATCTTCAATTCATAATTGGGATGCAGCCATCCATGGTCGTTCCTAGGAGGGATGAAGACGATGATACCCCCGCTGACAAGGCATGGGCGATTCATGCTGCCATTATAGGTCTGAATACAGGTAATCTACTATTCAGGGGCTTAGAGCTTGATCCTGAAAATCCTGGGATGATTACTGTGGCGTGTCTTGCTGTTTTGGCGGCGGCTCTGCCATTCCAAGCAATCTTCTTCCTCATTAACTCGTACATACAAGAAGCATCTAACGTACATGAGATAGAATTCATAATGTTACAGAGACTCTCTTTGATATGTCAGACAATCTCATATCTATCACTCACTGCCATAGGAATCCTAATGTTTGAAACTCATGTATATGTGGGAAGTAGCTTCTTCATTGGTTGCATAGTGGCCTTCTTTCTACTCAGGGCGGCGATGAATCAGGCAGAGGCATTAGCAACCAGCCATCCTCGTTAATTCGTAGAGAGGTTGATTGCTAACCTTCTCTTCTGAGGTACATGGCCGATGCCTTCGCAATACCAAGCCTTCCTCCAGCATCTCCATGGGATGCCTATATCCTAATGCTCGCAGTACCCTTTATTTTGAGACTGGTTTTCGTTGCTCCTCCCTTAATTGACCTAATCAACACTTATGCCCCTCCAGGTGAGAGAACGAAGCATATTAGATGGTTCTTGACACAAATAAAATTGTTGCCTGTTAAGGGATTCTGGCTAATCGTAGTGAACGAGACAATGTCATTCATCCTGCCAGCGATCGTAGCAATAGGTGCACGTTACTGGCTTGGACCAATTGGCTGGCAATCATGGGGGGACACGCCTGACATCGGAGTAGCACTTCTTCTGCTGGCCGGAGCGTTATGGCTATTCTCAGATTTTTCAAAGGTAATGCGATCAAGGCGAGATATTCAATCAATCGCAAAATACAATCTCTCGACGGCAAAGATGGTAGTCCAAGGTGCAGTAGTAGGAAGAAATATTCTCCAGAATGTGAGTGATTCAGGAATTCCCCGGCCTTGGAGGGATGTAATGGAAGTCGACTTTGAGGTGGACGGTGAAGCAACCATAGTTCCAGAAACGAATCCCATCACTGAGATTATCTACTCTATTCTGGATAGGGGCGCTGACACATTAGAAGAAATTCTGGGAAGAGTAAAGGAGCCTGCTACAGCAGCTATGGAAAAGCTGGATAAGGAGATACAGGACCGTGTCACTCGAAGAGTTCAAGCATCTGCTAAATCATTGTTTCAGAATGTCATTTTTTCAATTGCCCCGATAGTTGTACTAATTGGCCTGGACAGACTCATCTAACATCTTCTTCTCTTGAGGGGTCGCTAGTAATACCCATAGTAGGCCGGCTAATATTTGCAATGCCCCCGTGGCAACTATAGTCTCCCTGAGAGTAAGAAAATCATTTTCTAGAATCAGCCCAGCTGCTACAGTAGACAGTCCCATCGTCAGGGTGATTCCAAGTGAGTCAGTACCGAATACCCTGCCTAACCATTCGTCCTCACTTCTCTTCTGGAGCATCGTGGTCGAAAGTACCCAGTTTACCCCGCTAGCCGCATGGGATATGAAAACATAGACTAGTATTATCGCTGTCCACTCAGAAATTGCTACCGCCATGTAGAAAGCCCCGCTGATTATTAGAACCCCTCCCAATAGATATGGAACCAACTCATCATTAGTCATGAATCGGCGACTGATTATAGGTCCGAAACCAGATCCAAATCCTCTGGCCATGTACAGTATCCCAATTCCAGCTGCGACATCCCCAAAGCCGGCTTCCCTCCCTATTAGAATCAAAAGAAAGACTTGGGCCCCTCCTCCTGAAGCCCACATCGCCTTTGCCAACACTACTCTTCTGATAGGTGGCTTCGATAGGATATACTTCCAACCAGACAGAATCTCCCCGAGCATCGCTCTAGGGCCACTCGAAAGAATAACAGATTTATCAGGACCTCCATGTGGCAGGGTCACAATCAGAATTATAGCAACGAGAAAGGTCATGGAGTCAATCCAAAGTGCAGTCTCAATTCCATACTGCGAGATTGTCAGACCGCCAATTCCTGCCCCAATTCCCATGGCCGCAGACCATCCCCCAGAGGAAAGGGCATTTGCAGAAAGCAACTCCTCCTTGGTGCATATGTTTGGAACGTAAGCAGACTCTGCATTGGAAGATATCGCTCTGCCGACAACCATGGCCATGCCAAGGAGGTATACTGATGTCAGACTGTCTAGTTTCCCCAACGAAAGGGCTGTTACTAGAATGACGAATGACCAGACATTGCCCAGGATCATTAGCCACTTCCTAGGATAACGATCCGCGAGCATCCCCGTCAATGGCTCTAATGGTGCGAATGTAAAGCTCCTAGTGGCAAGAACTCCCGCAATAGCTAGAGGGGAATTATCGGAGGCTTCGCCCGCCAGTAAGAACAGGGCAATCATCGAGAACCAATCTCCAATATAGGAAATCTCATTGGCTGTGAATAGCCTTCTGTACGGTGCATTGGACCTAAGAAGTCCAATGTAGCTTACTCCAGCCATGGC
>DALF01000007.1:0-1243 GCA_002499345.1 Euryarchaeota archaeon UBA170
GGAGCCGGAATCGTTTCATGTGTTGACCATGTCATTGCAGAGCCTAGAACAAGAATAGCGCTATCAGAAGGAAAGTTAGGTATCCTACCGGCAGTGATTGGTCCTTACGTATATCGGAAAATTGGAAGTGCACAATTCAGAAGATTATCCATGCTAGCAAGTAGAGTAGATGCAGAAGAGGCTCTAAGAATTGGCTGGATAGACGATATTGTAACGAATAAGGAAGAATTCGAGAAAGCCTCCTCCAGAGTAATAGACACCATTCTTACAACAGGCCCGGTGGCAGTATATGAATCAAAGAAACTGACACTAGAAATCGATAGATGGACTGGTTCTGATGAAGATCTGAGGCTATGGACATTGGAGAAGACTAGTGAGATGAGAGGATCAAGAGAGGGACAAGAGGGACTTTCTGCATTTTTAGAAAGAAGACCGCCTGACTGGTCCACTGAATAAATCAAAGAGGACTTGTCATGATACCAGAATGGATGAAGGAAGCGCCTACTCCATTTGATACGGTGTTAGTGGCCAATAGGGGAGAGATAGCAGTCAGAATTATCAAAGCTGTTCAAGAAGCAGGTTTGACAGCAATCGCAATTTATTCTAACCCAGACAAAGACTCACTACATACTGAGATGGCGGATAAGGCAGTATACCTGCCAGGAGACAGCCTGTCAGAGAATTACCTCAATTCAGAAGCCATAATTCAGGCCGCCAAGTCTTCCGGAGCGCAGGCGATACATCCCGGTTACGGCTTTCTGTCGGAAAGAGCAGACTTTGCCGATGCAGTAGATAAATCTGGAATTATATGGATTGGCCCTTCTCCTGAAGCCATAGATACAATGGGAGATAAGATTTCAGCAAGGTCTAGGATGATAGAATCTGGAGTACCGGTAATTCCTGGTGATGAGGTAGCGATTCCCGATGATAGTGATCATCTTGGAACACTAGCATCAGTGGCCGCTAGGGTTGGATACCCATTGCTTCTGAAGGCCAGTGCAGGTGGCGGAGGTAAGGGCATGAGGATAGTCAGAGAGCCAAAGATGCTCAGAACTGAGTATGAGGCCGCTGCTAGAGAGGCATCCGCGGCATTCGGAGATGGAACGGTGTATGTTGAGAGACTCCTCACCGGTGCCAGACATATTGAGATTCAGATTCTAGCGGATAAATATGGCAATTGTATACATCTGAATGAGAGAGATTGCTCACTACAGAGAAGGCATCAGAAGGTAATCGAAGAGGC
>DALF01000007.1:1627-9774 GCA_002499345.1 Euryarchaeota archaeon UBA170
GCCAAAGCCGTGGACTACGTTGGAGCGGGCACTGTAGAGCTCCTCCTCTCCTCCAATGGAGATTTTTACTTCTTGGAGATGAATACTAGGTTGCAGGTTGAACATCCGGTCACTGAGATGATCACCGGAGTAGATCTGGTTCAGAAGCAACTCGAGATAGCCTCAGGACTTCCCCTTGGAATTTCACAAGACTCAGTGAGTATTTCTGGCCATTCAATCGAAGCAAGAATATATGCTGAAGATGCAAAAATAGGTTTTCTTCCCGCCATCGGTAAATTGGCATTATGGAAGCCTCCTTCTGGACCAGGAATAAGGGTCGACTCGGGAGTTAAGGAAGGAGATGAGGTAACCGTGAACTTCGATCCAATGTTGGCTAAGCTGATCGTCCACGCACCTAGTAGGATGGCAGCCATTAGGAGATTGGATCTTGCTCTATCATCATTCATAGCCCTAGGGGTGACTACTAATATCGGCTTCTTGAGAAATGCCCTCACTCATCCAGCTTTCACGTCGGGTAGTATAACGACAGACTTCCTGGACAATACCCCGATTTCGGAGTTCATAAGCGAAAAACCAGACCCTTCGGTATTGGTGACTATCGCATCTGCGGCCAAGAGGCTAGGTACCGGAAAATCATCTTCAATCGCAAATTCGAGTAATTCAGATGACCACTCTGGACACCCTCACGATCCCTTTAGAACACTCTCTAGGAGATTCCCGTAGGTGATTTAATGGAGTGGAAAGTATCAGATTTAGAAGATATATTCTCCATTGATCTTACCGAAAAAGATGGGTTGATCACTGTATCTTCTCTCAAGATCAATGGAGAAAAAGCAGAACCTCCAAAAATTAGGATTTCAAAATTAGAAGATAAATCTAGGATTTCAGTAGAGATAGATGGCAATCCTAGATTCGCCCATGTTTCAAAGGTTGGGGATAAGTGGTGGATACATCTAGATGGGGAGATTTACATAATTTCAGAGTTGGAAAAAGGTGCAAAATCATTGAGTAAGGCAGAAGGAGGACTTTCAGCTCCAATGCCCGGGACAGTATTGGATGTAATGGTCACAGTAGGTCAAAGAGTACGTGAGGGACAACCTCTGATGACTATGGAAGCGATGAAGATGGAGCATAGGATTGTAGCTCCGAAGGCTGGAGAGGTAATATCCATTTATTTCAATCAGGGCGACAGAGTTGATATGGGTTCTATTTTGGTAGAATTAGGCGATTGATTAGACCGGGTTAATATCAGACTAATCATCCCGACTATCATGGAGGGCTTCACTATGGCTATTGCTGCATTCATGGGCGTAAGCCTAGCCGCAGCATCCGGTTTTCGTGTTTTCCTGCCTCCTTTTCTAATGTCACTGTCTGTCAGATCAGGGTTAGTGGATATCGAATTAATAGGTACACAGTTCGAGTTTTTCACATCAACACCGGCAATAATCATTCTAGGCATAGCAATGATGGCCGAATTCGCAGCATACTACGTTCCTCTCATTGATAACCTGCTTGATACTTTAGCTACACCAGCAGCAGTTATTGCAGGCATAGGGATGACTGCAATTTCCCTAGAGGGGAGTGACCCAATCATACAATGGGCCATTGCCATAGTAGCTGGAGGGGGGATGTCAGCCACTATACAGACAGCAACTGTTGCCGCTAGGGGAATCAGCTCTACATTCACCCTAGGGGTGGCGAACCCAGTAGTTGCCACAGGCGAGAATATAGCTAGCGTGGCTCTCGCGTTAATCGCCCTATTGTTCCCTATTCTAGCAATTTTATTCACAATTCTGGTCGCATTACTACTAGTTAGACGAAACTTGAGTAAGGAGCCTGAAAAGGTCAACATCAGTCATAGTTGATGCCAAGCGATTTGAACTATCACGGTCACGAGCTATCGTGCCTCGTGACTCTAGTGCCTTACCTCCTATAGTCGAGGAGAGCCTCAGAATCGGAAAGCCAAAGAATACAGCGGCAGGAATAGTCGGTGTTCAGAAGTCATTCTCCATAGGCTTGGGAGAGGCGGGGCTGAAGAAAACTCTTCAGACAATGCTGTCAGTTAACAGATTTGACGGATATGACTGTCCCGGCTGTGCATGGCCAGATCCAGATAATCATAGGAGCACTTTCGAGTTCTGTGAAAATGGAGCAAAGGCATTTGCTACTGAGGCCACCAACAAGAGAGTAACCCCTGATGATCTAATGGAATATTCAGTCACAGAGCTATCAAAGCTAACCGATATGGAACTAGACAAAATGGGTAGAATAACCCATCCAATGTACTTGAGAGAAGACTCAGATCATTACGAGAAAATAGATTGGGATGAAGCATTTGAGATTATCTCATCAGGAGTAAGGAATACTAATAGTCCCGATGAAGTAGCGTTTTACACGAGTGGCCGAGCCTCCAATGAGGCGGCGTTTCTTTGGGGAACACTAGCCAGACAAATAGGGACCAACAACCTTCCAGATTGTAGTAACATGTGTCATGAGTCTAGTGGCGTCGCACTGTCAAACTCAATCGGAATTGGAAAAGGAACTGTCAAGCTCTCTTGTTTCGATGACGCTGATCTGATCCTAGTTATAGGCCAGAATCCCGGTACGAATCATCCTAGGATGCTGACGGCTTTGGCTGGATGTAGGGAGAATGGAGGATCAGTAGTGAGCATTAATCCATTGGAGGAGACCGCAATGAAGAGATTCAAGCATCCCCAGAATCCTCTGCATCTGCTCGGCCGAGGCGTCCAGATTGCGGATGAGCACCTACCAGTAAGAATAGGCGGCGACGCCGCATTGCTACAGGGATTCTCTAAGGTAGTACTCTCCGAAGATTCGATAGACTCTGAATTCATATCTTCCAATACATCTGGATTTGAACAGTGGGAGAAACACATCAATTCAGCTAGCTGGGAGGAAATAGTGATCCAATCAGGAATCCCTCGTGAGAGTATAGAGAGAGTCGGCAAGGCCATTGCCAACTCAAAGCGAATGATTGTTTGCTGGGCTATGGGCCTAACACAGCATGAGAATAGCGTTGCTGTCATTCAGGAAGTCGCCAATCTTCTGTTAGTCGGAGGTCACTTTGGTAAACCAGGCGCTGGTGCTTGTCCAGTTAGGGGGCACTCCAATGTACAGGGAGATCGTACCGTTGGAATCAATCACCACCCGAGCGAGGAGTTTCTCTCTTCATGTGAGAGAGAGACCGGTATCACCATGCCAAGGAAGAGGGGGTATGACGTAGTCGAGTTTATTCAAGCTTCGTTGAAGGGACAAATAGGGGTCTATATGGCACTAGGAGGTAATCTAATCTCAGCTATGTCAGACACCGAGAGAGTTGCCGAGGCTATCAGAAATATCGGTCTTACGGTACAGATATCAACTAAGATGAATCGTTCACACCTAGTTACAGGAAGGGAGGCCCTGATACTTCCTTGCCTAGGGAGGACTGAGAGAGACCCTAGAGGATTCGTCACAGTTGAGAACTCAATGGGACTAGTACACTCTAGTAAGGGCTCACTGGAACCAGCTTCTGATGCCCTCCTGTCAGAGCCTGAGATAATTTGTAGAATCGGACAAGAGCTCTTTCCAGGGGGACCTCTGGACTGGGACGCGTATCATGAACATGAGAATACAAGATACCTCATATCCAGATGCATCCCCGGATTTGAGAATTATAACTCTAGGGTTCGTTCGAGAGGTGGTTTCTACCTTCCCAATGGCCCTAGGGACGGACCAACTTGGAATACTCCTTCAGGAAAGGCACAATTCTTCTGCCACGATCTTCCAGATAGAAAAATCCATGATGAGAGATTCATTATGATGACAGTAAGAAGCCATGATCAGTACAATACTACCATTTACGGAATGGATGACAGATATAGAGGCATATACAATGCTAGGAGGGTGGTGATGATGAACAAGGATGACATGCTTGAAATCGGAGCATCACCTGGTCAGGAGGTAGATTTGACAAGCCATTGGGGAGATAGGACGATATACTCAGAGAGGTGGAAGGTCGTTCCATATGATATTCCCAGGGGTAACCTGTGCTCATACTTCCCCGAGGCCAACGTCCTAGTTCCTCTCGAGAGTACTGCAGAGGGTAGCAATACGCCCACTTCCAAATGGATTGAAATTTCAATCTCACTTAGGTCTTAATCTAATTTAGTTACGTTGTAATGAAAGTAGAGTCACTTTCTCTAATCGAGTCAGAGGCCACTGAGTTTTTCGAGTATCTCTTGGCCACCCATGTAAGGCCTAAGGGCCTCAGGGACAGAAACCCTTCCATCCTCCAATTGGTTTTGCTCCATTATTGCTACAAGCGCCCTGCTAGTCGCTACTGCTGTGGAATTGAGGGTATGGACGGCTTCATTGCCTTCCTTAGTCCTATATCTAATTCTGAGTCTATTTGCTTGATAGTCAGTGCAATTAGAGCAAGAGACCACTTCCTTATACGAACCAGCCCCAGGTAACCATGCCTCTAAGTCGTATTTCTTCGCGGCTACTGTGCCCATATCTCCAGTACATATGTTCACTACTCGATAATGGAGGCCTAGGCTGTTCCAGAGATTGACAGCATTCTCTAGGAGGTCCTCGTGATGATCCCATGATTCGTCAGGATGACATATCACTATCTGCTCAATCTTGGTGAACTGGTGAACTCTCCAGATTCCTCTGTCAGAAAGCCCATGAGCGCCTACTTCCCTTCGGAAGCAGGGAGAGACTCCCACAAGCTTCACAGGCAACTCAGAAGGCTCGATAATCTCGTCCATCCTCATTGCAGTTAGTGGGTGCTCGCTTGTAGCAATGAGGTAGTAGTTATCAGGTTCTATTCCATACATAACCGTCTCAAAATCAGACAAGTCAGTTACCCCTTCGTAAGCTTCCCTATTCATCATTAGTGGGGGCTGTACCAGTGTATACCCCCTGCTTATTAGAAAGTCAGCTGAGTACTGCTGGAGAGCCATCTCCATCCTAGCTAGGTCTCCCTGCATGAAGTAGAACCTACTTCCAGCTACCTTAGCTCCTCTTGATTGATCCACCCATCCATTCATCTCAATGAGCTGGTTATGATTTCTAGCCTCAAATTTGAGCTCATTCTTAGATCCATGAAGACTGTGGAGGGTATTCTTCTGATCATCTTCTCCCACCGGTACATCTGGATGTAGAATATTTGGAACCCTCATCCTGAGCTCATCTCTCTTTTTCAGACACTCATCAGCCAGAGCTCCTAGTTCTGTGATCCTCTTTCCTAGGTCTGCGACCTCTGACAATATCTCCTCGGTGCGAGAGCTATCTCCTGCCTTCTTCGCATCGGCAATCCCCTTCGCCGCCGTATTCCTCTGCCTCCTTATCTGATCGGTATCGTACTGAGCCTTCCGCCATTCTTCATCCAATCTGATGATTTCATCTATTGATTCATGAGAGATGCCCCTTCTATCATGATCTGCCCTAATAGTGTCGGCATTCTCACGAAACATGGCAATGTCCAGCACTGTAATCAGGTCTAGGACAGGCCTATTGACTTTCAAGGAATCGGGAGAAAACATCAGAAGAATGTGATGTCCTGCCAAAGATTACTCATTCCGAGTGCGAAGTATCCAGAAATAAGATAGCCCAAAATAGAGCCTCCATTCAACAGCGGAAGGCCTGCCTGGGGCTTCCCTCTCGCGACTTGAGTCATTAGAGCGAAATAACCCACAAGACCTCCCAATAGGGTACCCATGGCAACAGTCAACGAGTCAGCATACATAACTCCAAAAGCACTGAAGTAGGTAACTTCTCCTCCAGTTTGTGGCAAGAAGGAGACCGAGGAGATGACCAACATTCCTGGGAAGATGATATCCCCTAGTCCCATAAATAGAGCATCTCTTCCCTTGGTATCTCCTCCCTCATTTTTTATGTGAGGAACAGGGTCTTCCCAATCCATACTGCTGGACTCAATTTCTTTGTCCATCATCACGCTATCATCCTCATCGATGAATGAGTAATTGGCATTTTTCGGAGCAACAAGTAGGACAGGTAGCTTCAGACCTATCATGGTATCAGCTAATTCTAGCATATGTTTGCTTCCGTTTACGGCCCAGTAGTCATATATTGCCGCCGCGATCATGAACCCAATAATCAGGACTGGAACGAATGAAACTCCGATTAGTGTGATTACACCGGCCCCCACCATTATTCCAACCCCATTCACGACATACCACTCAGGAAATCTGTGTAGTAGGTAAATTGAACCAATACTGATTGCCACCGAGAGTATGGCTACATTAGCTAATGTATCCAAATCTAGGAAGTATAGCATCAGAGCAACATAGGGCTGAAGAGCGTAAAAAAGACTCATCCAAAGTGCGAAAAGCACGATCGCCTTGATGAAGAACTCAAGCCCTCTTCTAGCCAACCATATGATGACTATAGTGAAAATACCAATCATAAATAACTCAAGAGCTACAAAGGCACCCTTAGATGCCCCCTCTTCACCAAAGGCTCTGGCCTCGGGTATGTTGTATATCGGTTGGACACTAAGTCCGATTAGAATGGTGGATACAAACATGAATGCCATCCCGGTCATGGAGGCCCATTGGTCTCTCATCGCAACTAGTAAGCCGGCGGCGCGCCCCTCTGACATGTTATACACGAACTTCAAGGGCCATATCACCTTGACCCGCACGCGCCCACCGTCTATTGGTGCAGGAAAGTCCCATGCGAAGTCGTAAATGGCTAGATCAGAGAGTTGATTTAGGGGTCAAATTGGGATTGGAGAACTGCAAGGAGATTCTGTCCAGGCTAGAGAATCCACAGAACTCATTTCCCTCTATACATGTTGCTGGAACCAATGGAAAGGGCTCACTATGTGCGCAACTATCTTCCATGTCATCAGCGAATGGAGTAAAGACGGGATTGTTCACCTCCCCTCATCTAGTTTTTCCAGAGGAAAGAATTAGGATCGATGGGAAGCCTATCGATTCAATCCAATTCGATGAGGCCATAAGACAAGTTCGTATTGCTTCGGAAGAGTATCCAGAATGTTCTCCCACATACTTTGAAACCACATTTCTAGCTTCTATGGTCGCCTTTAGAGAATGCGGTATTCAAAGAGCCGTAATAGAAACAGGAATGGGGGGTAGATTGGATGCAACCATACTAGTAGATGCTGATTTAGCTATTTTGACTACAATATCAATGGATCACTCAGAATATCTAGGCCAGACAATTGGAGAAATAGCATTAGAGAAAGTAGCCATCCACCGTCATGGAACGCCACTTATAGCAATCAAGCCACAGGATAGCGATGTTCAAAGAATAATTACGGAAAGGGCTGGAAATGATCTGAGTTGGGTCATTTTGGATAAAGAACAAACCAAGTGGGACGCATATTCGACAATTACATCACTCGTTGCAGACAACTTCGGTTGGACAGAAAAACCTCTTCGATGCGTTTGGCCAGGCAGGTCTCCAGACTTCGGGATCTCATGGTTCGAAGGAGTCGATCTGAAATTCAGCGCGGCACACAACCCCGAGAGTATTGGAAACGATATCAAAGAAACCACGAATATTGAAGTAATACTGATTGGGATGATAGAGAAGGAAGAAATCCAAGCCTCAATCAAATCTCTCGCAGATGCACTTAGGGAGAGGGAGCTAAGCCCGAAGATTGTATTCACAGAGATTAACTCTGGAAGGAAACCCTCAGTTAAGGCGAGTTCACTTAGGGAAGCTCTACACTCATTTTATCCAGAGACTATATTCTCCAAATCAATAGAAGACACCTATGAAGCCTTTGAAGAGAGTGTCAAGATAGCACAGAATGGAAGTGGAAATTTATTGATAATTGGAAGTATATATCTAATTGGTGAAATTATCTCACAGGTTATTTCTGACAAGAGTCTCGATGCTATGGAAATAATGACCATCCACTAAGAAGCCAAGTACGATGACCTCGCCTCGTAATCCATCAAATGTCCGAGAAGAGTGAACCTAGGCCCGAGCTTAAGGTGGTTGTAGAGTCCAAAGATACGGCCTCAAAGGTAATTCTAATCGCTTTAGTAATCGTATTATCTGGAGTTCTGATGGCGCTTCTAACTACAGACGCTGGAGATAATATCTTAGGTTCGGCTACTGGTTCATCAGGAAACTGTGGTGAT
>DALF01000029.1:0-282 GCA_002499345.1 Euryarchaeota archaeon UBA170
CAGATCGCAGAGGCGATGAATAGACTGGCTGACGTAGATGTGAATGTTGACGTAGTTGGCGGAGGCCAGATGGGCCAAGTAGATGCCATACGTACCGCAATAGCCCGTGGATTAGTCAAATGGAACGGTGGAGCGGAGGGAGACGATGAGGAACTTAGAGATGAATATCTAAGATTCGATAGAAGCCTTCTAGTGAACGATCCGAGGCGTAAGGAACCCAAGCACCAAATGGGACGCGGTGCTAGGAAGAAGTGGCAGAAGTCTTACAGGTAGGTGAAAAGA
>DALF01000029.1:626-4302 GCA_002499345.1 Euryarchaeota archaeon UBA170
AGATGTTGGAGCTGTGGCAAGGTAATTGCCCACGCATATGCAGATTATAGAAAGGCAGTTGACTCAGGGGAAGACCCCCAGAAGGCTATGGACAACGCAGGTCTCGAAAGATACTGTTGCAGGAGGATGTTCCTCTCACACGTCGAACTCATAGATGAGGTCGCGCCGTTCAGCGTTCCCAGAGAGAATTGATGTAGCGACAGAGCTTTGAAACCATGCTCTCACGAACAAATCCCACAAAGGGGCCTGTAGGTTAGCTTGGCCTATACTTCGCGGCTGGGGGTCGCGCGACCCAGGTTCAAATCCTGGCAGGCCCACCACCAACTACTGCAAGGTATATTCTAGGTATGTTTTAGTACAACAAAGACGTAAGTTGAAGGTACCCTCCCCCTCTCGTAGAGCATGGCTGGAGACGGTAACGATGAGAGGGCAAAACTCCTCAAAATCAACTCTCTCGCAGAGCTTCTTTCATATCACTCAAACCTGTATTACAATGAGGCCACCCCTGAGATTAGCGATTCCGAGTTCGACTCTTTGAGGGATGAGCTAGAGTCATTGGAACCAGACCATCCCCAACTCTCTAGAGTTGGATCAGACCCCTCTCCAGGATCAGTAAAGATAGAGCATGAGTTCCCCATGAGGAGTCTGGACAAAGCCAACACTGAAGATCAAGTCCTTCATTTCGTATCACAGACGACAGCCAAGGGAAGGAGGTTTGTCTGTCAGCCGAAGCTAGACGGCTCCGCTCTTTCTCTAGAGTATAGAAGAGGCAGGCTAGTGAGGGCCGCTACTAGGGGAAATGGAACTAGAGGAGAGGACGTAACGGCAAATGTCAGGAGGATTCCAAATATTCCAGATAAGCTTTCTTGGTCCGGAGATTGTCATGTTAGGGGAGAGGTAGTTATGCCGTTGGAGATATTTGAAGAAAAATACTCAGATATAGCGCCTAATCCTAGAAATCTAGCCGCCGGCTCTCTCAGACAGAAGAGTATCGACGCCGGGAAGGGACGTGCAGAGGACCTAGCTTTCTTCGCATATGGGGTTGAGTTTCCCTCAGGGGACTCTAAACACCCCGATAGTCCTGATCAGCCCCGATTCAAATATGACTCAGAAGCTATTTCATGGCTCTCTTCAATGGGAATACAGGTTGCTGGTAATGAGATAGTTTCAGGCTCTGAAGATATGGATACATCAAATGGAATCATCAGAATTACCAGGAGGTGGACCGATAGTAGGTATTCGGAGCCATGGGAGATAGACGGCGTAGTAATCAAACTTGACCGATTAGATAAGAGGGAACTCCTGGGAATGACGGCACATCATCCCCGATGGGCCCTGGCATGGAAGTTTCCCCCACAAGAAGCGACATCCGTACTGATGGGAGTGGATTGGCAGACTGGAAGAACAGGAAATGTTACCCCAGTCTCTAGAATAGCTCCAGTAGTAGTATCCGGAGTGACAGTCGAAAATACAACCCTACACAATAAGGGAGAGGTAGAGAGATTGGGTATGTCAATTGGAGATAGGGTGAGGGTAGTAAGGAGAGGAGACGTAATTCCCAAGATCATACAAGTATTGGGCAGGGCGACCAATGAAGATATCGAAGGGAGAGTCCATTCAGACGGTTCACCGTTCTCTCAAGAACTACCCGAGGCCTCTGGAATCATTATACCAACTCAATGCCCCCGATGTGAAACCAAATTAGTCGAAGACGGGGCCTTCCTAAAGTGTAATAATTTAGACTGCCCAGCTAGATTGGAGCGTACCATTCTATACTGGTGTAGAAAACTCGAACTCGATGGAATAGGGGAAAAGCTTGCAGAGCAGCTCTGCTCTTCGGGATTAGTCTCCAGTATAGCTGACCTCTACAGGCTCGATGAAAGGAAGAAGGCTCTACTTTCTTTGGATAGGATGGCCGAGAAGTCAGCAAACAATCTACTCATGGAGCTGGAGAATAGTAAGTCAATGACACTCAGTACTTTCATTTCTGCGCTGGGCTTGCCCAGAATAGGACCCGAGATAGCAACACTAATCTGTTCTGAGGTGGATACATTAGACGAGCTAATTGACATGCTAGAGTCCAGAGAAGAAGCAGTTCAAAGACTGATCAAAATAGACAGAATCGGAGAGGTGGTGGCTAACCTGCTACTGGATGGAATATCGAACAGAATAGAGGCCATAATCGATCTGTATTCGAAGATTGAAATAATTGAGGAAAACAAGACGGTTTTACAAGGGACTTTGAGAGGGGAGACCTTCTGCATAACAGGAACTCTGAGTAGACCAAGGAAAGAGATAGCACTCTCAATTAAGGCACAGGGGGGAAAGGTGGTCTCTTCAGTGTCAGGTAATCTCGATTTCCTAGTTTCTGGTGATTCTTCAGGTTCCAAGACGGAGAAGGCGACACGGCTAGGTGTCAAGATTATTGGAGAAAACGAACTTGACGAGTTACTGGGCGGGGGAATACTGAGTGAAATCCCCGCAGAGAGACAATCAACTCTTGGAGAGTTCTGACTAACCGTACATCGTACTGGGGGCACTGACTACGTCTGACTCAGTGTTTAGGTGCAAGGCCATCATTTCCCTTATCTGCCCCTCGATCCTCTGGGCCTCTTCCAATAGAGGATCAGGATCGAGCTTCACTGCAGGGAGTAGACCATCCAGACACTCGATAATCCGAGCGGCGGCTCTCGCATCGGGGACTCCCCCTCCGCTAAACTCTCCTCCCGACTCTGCGATTATGGCTAAGGAATCCATCTTCCTCCTACGGCTCTCTCCAAGCATGACTCCAGTCATTCCCCCTACGACTCCCTGCTTCAGGAGCGTAGCCCCAATTTCCTCCAGCATTTCTCTAGATTTCTCTGTTGAGCCTATGCCTACTACAGTATCAGGACTCTTATCCTCATCAAATATCGAGTGCTTCTGACCCTCTCCATGAGCATAAGAATCAATCATTATTGACATACCAGCACCTGATTTCGCCATCCAATCCAAGACTTCACTAGCAATCGGTAATTTCAACTCAGGAGAAATCTGAATCTCTGAGGCGATGAGAACGACCTTATCGCACTTATCGACATTACAAATGGGGACGCCGCTGTAGAGTCTAATGGGAGGAAGAGGACTACCGTTTTGGACAAGACAAACCGGGGGGAGGCCGGAATGCCGTATGCCTCCTACTAGCTCTAAGCCAAGCTTGTCTACTAGGAAATGTGCGACAATGCTACTAACAAAACCTTCCGATGGAAAACAACTGATTACCAAGGCCTCGTCAAACTCCGCTCCATCTTCAATATCTATCACGGGCCGTTCGCTCATGATGTCCGATTAGTGCAAGTGCTTCTAACAGTTAGCCCGTACGGTGTCACAGACAAGACACAAGGGGGGATGACATGGATGAAGGATTTGTAGCTCATCAACTATCTCCATCTTCTTGGAGCAGATACGAGGACTGCCCTCGGAAATACTGGCTTTCCAGACAGAGACTTCCTCGTAAGGCGAGTATGCCAGCATCCATGGGTACAGCTGTTCACAACTCTGTAGAGGATCTGTGTAACCTAGATATTGAGGGCAGAGAACCAGGTGAGACCGAATGGCTCCCGCCCACTGCGAAAGCGATTCTAGATAGGCACTGGCAGATTGAGAAGGATATTTTCATGGAGACGCCAAGGCATCC
>DALF01000035.1 GCA_002499345.1 Euryarchaeota archaeon UBA170
ATGGGAGTTCTCCAACCCGGTGGAACATTCGTAACCAAGACATTCCAAGGAACCGGCATAGAGGGACTGGTTGATGCCGCCAGGGATAGATTCTCTAATGTTCAGAGATATGCGCCTACCGCGTCTAGGAATGCATCATCAGAGACATATCTAATCTGTAGGAATAAGCTCCCACGGTCAAGAAGGAGGGCCGGGGGAAGAACCGCTATGGAGCAAGTATCTGATCACCTATCTGAAATAGGAATTGTGACTGATCTCGACGAACATGAAGAGGAGTTGCCGACATTGGTGGGCCTCCGTAGGATCTCCAAGAGAGAAGAAGATTAGAGCATGAAGTCTCAGAAAGCATCTAATCCCATACTCGGACGCGAGTCCATGAAAAGAATTGCCATTGTACTCACTCTACTGTTTTCTGTCTCGATATTATCGGGATGTTTGGGAGGGAATTCATCCGCTGAAAATGAGTCTGTCGTGACGGACCTTCAGGCTCAGATAGACAATCTCACAGTTGGGAATCAGCAACATGAAGATGATATTAACTCTCTCAAGGATCAGCTAGCTTCCTCTTCCTCGCTTGTATCTGAAATTGAAGCTTCACTAACTGAGGCCAACGATACAATAGAATCACTAACTGGGACTGTGACGCAGAAGGAATCTCAAATTTCTAATCTTAGCGATCTGTATGAACGACTTATGGAAGAGTTCGAAAATTCCACCGCACAAAATTCGAGTTACATATCCAGTCTGGAGTCACAAATCCAAAATATAAGTCAGATGATGGAAATTCTGGAAGATGAGAGAGATGGGGCTTTAGATCAAATATCTCAGAAAGAAGTAGAAATTGCTGAATTGACAGATAGTCTGGATACTGCCGAACAAAGAATAGGGCTGTTGATCTCACACCTCTATTATTCGGTGGATGGTTGTCCGGAGTCTAATCCTGGGAATAAATTGAGCATCGGTTTTGATGACGGTTCTTCGGGAGGGACTCTAGGAGATGGTATCCTCTCTGAGGGTGAAATCGTATCAACCATAGGAGAATGCCCAGGCAATAGTGGAATTGTGAAAGATATCAATCCAGTGCCGACGCATACTTCGGGGGAGAAAGCAATGGTGACAATGGGAGGAGTATTGTATTTCATTGCTGATGATGGCGTGCATGGAAATGAGCTCTGGAGATCAGATGGCACAATGGCTGGTACTAACATGGTAATTGATCTCAATCCGACAAGACAAGCCGTTGTTGGAGGTTCGATAGTTGATGAAAATCCAGGTACAAACTTTGGAGAGATAGTCGCAGGAGATGAGAAAATATTCTTCTCTGCGGCGGTTGGGAATGATGAAATCAGGGAGTTGTACGTTAGTGACGGAAGTAATTCTGGGACTCTCAAGATTTCTGAGACTTTCGATTGCGAACCACAAATATTTTCCAATTATCCAGAATTTTCGTATTCCGGAGTTAATTCGATTTCGGTGATGCCAGCATCAGAGGTGGGATTTGATACAGCGTACTTTTCAGCTTTCAGATGCTCTTACCAAAACATAGTCTGTTCTGGAGAGGAGCCCCATATATCAGATGGCACCGAGTCTGGAACTTACCAGCTGGTGGATCTTTTTTACGGTGATACGGACCTAACTACCCCTGGCGGAGGCAGTATTACTGCTGACTTGGTGGGGAGTCAGCCGAGTGAGTTCACCAGATCTGGAAATAATATCTATTTCAGTGCCAAAGCTGACATGGGGGCGGTCTTAACGGACGTTGGCAGGGAGCTTTTTGTGATCGACACAAGTTCTCCCTTAGGAGGGGTGCAGTTGGTCAGGGACATCAATTACGGCAGTGCCGGTAGTTCTCCATCCTTATTCGAATCCATGGGAGGGGAATTATTCTTCACGGCTGATGACGGAATATCTGGTATGGAGCTTTGGAAGAGCGACGGGACGAACGCAGGGACCGTGATTGTAAGCAATATAGCCGCTAATGGGAGTAGTAGTTGGCCGGGCGAAAAGGTTGCCATTAGTGGGGAGCTGTTCTTCACAGTAGATCACCAAAATAACCATGGAATGGCACTTTGGAAGAGCGATGGGACGAATGCAGGGACCTCACTAGTGAGAAATTTCACCCAAGGGGACATGTATATTTCTGAACTGACCTCATTTGAAGGGGAGTTGTACTTTGTAGGCGATGACGAAGGTCCACCGAGGCTTTGGAAGAGCGATGGTACTTGGGGCGGGACAGAACTGCAGTATGCCAATTTAGGTCCTTATGAAGGCCATTATCCAGAAGACCTCACCCCCATGGGAGACAGTCTATACTTCTCTGCGTATTCTGAAAATCATGGAGACGTGCTATGGAGCTACCATTCCGGGACCCAGGCAACAGTCGATGTGGACATTCTAGGGAACGGAGTAACGTTTCTGACTGTATCAGGAGACAAGCTATTCCTAGTTTCGAATGTTGACAACATTGGTCAACTGACGTATCACTGGGAAAATCCTGGTCCGATAATCGCGTAATGAGTCAATAATGTGGCTTCCAAGATAGCTGGTTAATCGGACTCTCTATCGTAGGGAGTGATATTCTGCCACTCCGATGCGTCTGATCGGGAAACTATGGCATGCACCCACTCTGTATCAGAGGTATTGAACACCTCGTGAGGGAGGCCGGGTTCGATGTAGAACATGTCCCCTGCGGTGTGGACCACTGATTTCCTACATCCGGGACCGTACTCGTGCCTGACGCTTCCCTTGAGCAAGTAAATCATCACATCAAAATCAACATGTATGTGTGCTTTGGCTATTCCACCGGGAGGGATATATGCCCTATTCATCGAAAGTCCGGTAGAAGGGGTGTTCTTGCCTGACAAGCCTGCACCATACTCAATATTATTCCAACCTCTAATCTTCTCTACCTGTCTCAAACTCCATATTCCCCCCTCATCAGAGACAAACGAAGATAGGTCGTTCTGCTGGCCAGTCAAAGATAGCTCCTCCTCAGTCATTGCACCACTCAAGCTCTTATCGGGAGTAACCCCATTTCAATCATTGCATAGACGCAAGCATACTTTCGGTCAACGCTAAAAGGGGGAGGTGGCTCGGTGCCTCGTCGAGGAACTAGAATGTCAGCACGAACGAACACATGTACGGCGTCTGGATTGCCCTTAGTAGATGCTATGAGCACGTCATTCCCTTGCCCGACGTGCGGGTATGCAATTGGGAGAAGCAGAAGATGCAGACTACAGGGAGTTCCCTACATCTGTCCAGAGTGCGGCTTTCAGGGACCTTAGGAGGCACTGATATGGGTCATGTAGTCGTAAAGTACAAAGTAACTATGAATCAACCTGAAGAAGGAAGTCCAGATTATGATGGAATAGCTTCTAGGATTGGGGAGCTCCAAGAAGTCCAGACATTCGAGATTAAGCCTTTGGCATTCGGAATGATGTTCATAGAAGTTCAGGCGGTACTTGAGGATGGAGAGGGAACTGTGGACGAGTTCGAAGCACGGGTAAGGGCCACGGACCCACTAGTGGGGCAGATTGAGACTCTAGAAATGGGAAGACTCTGATCAGAAGTGATCTAGAGGGGACCTCATGAATTCCCTCATTAGCACTGTAGCATAGGTCCCTGGCGGAAGAGTGAAAGAGAGCCTTAATGAAGCTCCTTCAGGATGCCATCTATCTCCATCCATTGGATTCCCTTCCCATCTCTTCGACTTCTCTGAAGACTCCGGAATGTCAGTAGCTTCCTCTACTGAAAAATCCGTAAATGGAACTGCCAGTGGCCTTCTAGTGCCACTAGTGGAAAGTCTAGGGATTCTCTTGACTCTCCAATTCAGTGATTCTAGTTGGGTGTCAATAATGGCTTTCGACTCTGCCTCGCCTGGTTTTCCGAGTGCTGGCGTTGAATCTCTTCCAGGCAGTGGACCGGTTACTGAAAGCCTACCGAGCCTACAGTTTCTGACACATCTGTTGATATTGCTCTTGCTGACTAGTGCCATCTTGGATACGTCTATTCTACCGTTGGACTTCGTGGGTGCCACTATATCGCCTATCTCAGGATCGACTATACTCATTCCAGAGGAAATTCTATTGGAAAGCGTATGGTTAAATGCCAATGATTGTAAAGAGTGTATCATCAAAAGTTGGAGAGAATTAGGCAGGGTTTTGAAAGAGCCAAGCCAGTCTTCGGGCTTTTTGTCGAGATGTCGGAGCATTTCCCTCTCATAGCCTAGGTGTCCGGGTATTATATCCAAACAGGGAGAAGGGTCCCTAGTTTCCCTCCATTTTTTCCTGAAATCATGTGTCTCCTCACTGGCCCTGCCACCGGGCATTCCCAGATAGAGGTCCACTGCGGACTCATAGTCGTCTTGTATTACTGCCATGCCGACTAGTGGGGTGACTGGCCTATTCGCACCAAATCTCTGTGGCCCTATCCAGTTCGGGAACACGTCAGCCCCCAAACTCTCTGAAAGGCCCTGACGGATTCTAGTCACCCTGAGGAGGGCTTCCTTTCCATCCATTGGCTTACCGTCCGGGAAACAGCATCCCCTGACTGTAATTGTGAACCTATTGCCATCATGGTCACTCATTCCTACTTTCTGGTGAGTTCTGCCTAGGATTTCTAGATCACAATCGGGAATTTCGACTGACTCTACTTTCTTGATATTTGCATCGATAACTAGAATCTGCGTAGTGACAGCTCTCTTGTCTTTTAATCCAGAGGCGAAAATTCTATTCCTACTTATTCCACACTGCTTGGAGAGCCTGTTGAGGAATCTGTTGGTCTCCCAATTAGTTAGCGTAACCCTAGCTACAGTGAATCTGCCCTTTGGATCCAAGGCAGGGACTCTAGAAACTTCCTCGACTCTGAAATCCTCGACCCTTACCTTGAGTAAGCCGCCCACGCCCTCATCTGCAAATGACCAGCCGATGAGCCCTAGAGATTCCTCTATGCCATCCTGAGGCACATACTCACCATCCTCAGAGCTTGAGACCTGAGAACTCCTTGGAGATTCCAGTACACAAATCTCTGAATACCTTCTCAGCTTTCTTGCCCTTGACTGCCCTAACATAGAGTTCGGGTTCATCCAAATCTGGATGCTTCTGAAAGAAATTGGCATATTCCACGCTCGGGCTCTCATTCAGTCTTGATCTGAAAAGCTGCAGAGTTGTGTGCGTTTCACCTGAAATCCTAAGTCTGAGCTCTCGGCCCTCGTTTACTAGTACTTTTATCGACATGGACAGCCGCCCGACCGGACACTCCCTTTTGAGGGCTTTCCTAAGTTAGTAGCCCCTACAGTGCCTGCTGTAAGCCTAAGTTAAACAGTGAGTCGGTTTGGCTCGGAGTCATGGGGGACCGAGCAGCCAAAGGCAGACTTGTATCAGCTTTCGAGAGATTGGCTTTACCTTCCCTAATGGTCAGTATACTACTCACTGTTTTCATGGCGAGCGTGATTATTCCACTCCCTGCTTTCACCACAGACCTAGAGTCGTTCTCCCCAGATAGTGCGTCTGAGCAGGCCGTGGAGAGGATAGATGAGAGAATTCCTCCCACTGGACACAGAGTCTATGTCCATGTGTCATCTGAAGATAGCGGCAATATCCTAAGAATTCAGCAACTATCAGGATTATTGAATGATATGGAAACCATTAATTCGATAGTTCCAGAAGGTAGTGTTTCGTCCCATATCAATGCTGCAGACGCGATTCAGCGTATTATTGATGAAAGAACTGATGACGATTCAAGGATTTCATTATTTGAGGACTGGGGGGAGCTACTGCCTTCAATCTTGGATGAAGATGAGGATTGCATCGAGGCCTCCACAGACGAGAGGGTCTTGGCGACTGCTTCTTTCGCCGCGTCCGCTATGCTCCATACTGATTTTGAGTTTGAGCAGGTTTGTGAATGGCTTGAGGATGGCAGTGGGAGCCCAACCCCCACTGCCTCGAGTACACTTTGGGTCATTGAGCTAAACGGGGACCTGGATAGGGACGGAAGAGAAGAAGTGGCTCAGCAGATTAGATCTCATCTCAACTCTGAGGGGAGTATTGGGCTTTCATACGGGGTCATTTCAGATGATCTAATCAGTAGCGACATCAATGATAAAACTCTGGATGAGATGATTTGGTTATTTGTTATAGCCATAGCAGTAGTAGTAGCAGTTCTAGCTCTGGCCTTTCGTTCTGTGATAATGGTTGCCGCGCCTTTGTTGAGCCTGTCAGCGGCTTTGATTTGGACGTATGGGACCATTACCCTCCTGGGAATGAAATTCTCAATTTTAGAAGTCGCTGTTGCTCCTGTGGTACTAGGATTGGGCATTGATTACTCGATACATCTTCAAAGAGGATACGAGAAGGCCAGAAGTTCTTCGACTTCCGCCGCCGCGGCTTGGGTTGAATCTTTTGATACGATACGAGTAGCTCTGATGCTAGCGGTGGTAACCACCGTATTCGCTTTCCTTTCAAATTCAATTTCTCCGCTACCTCCACTGAGGACCTTCGGTGCGACTTTGGCGCTGGGAGTAATTTCTGCTTTCTTGGCTAGTACCGTAACTGTAGGGGCCGTACATGTTGTCGCCGAACGGGGAATTGGAAATGGCACATCTGCAGGGTTACAATTTGATAAGTTGGCGGCACATACTACTGAGTTCCAGAGAAAAAATGCAGTGTGGGTAATGCTAGCTGTAGCGGCGATAACTACTGGCTCAGTATCAATAGCTGTGATGGAGTTAGACACCAGCTTCGAGCTTACAGATTTCCTTTCAGAGGATGAAATGGAAGTAATGCAAGTGAGACAAGATATCTATGATTCATACGATGCCGCGGCATGGAAAACTGTTGATATTTTCATCGAGCCAAGAGATGGAGCCGATTCCATATCAGGAGAGGCGGATCTTCTCAGGGCCATGGACTTCTTGGACACGAGGATTTCAGGCATCCCCGAGGTGGTTAATCCGACAAGTACCTCATCGGATAGGCCATCATATGACGGCCTATATCCAATATTGAGGGACGCAGTAGATGGGGATCAGTCGTTTGGCGAAGATTTCCACCTAGCAATATATGACGGGGAGCTGGGCATTTCGGATGGTTTCGTCGAGGGAGACTTGACCTCTGCAATCTCATCGTTGTTGTCTAATAAAACAGTAGGCGACCCCCTTAGGGGGCATACTTGGTCCGAGAGAATATCCGATCATGTTGCATTGACCGAAGATGCTTCAGGGATACTATATCTAAAAATGAGTATTGATGTAGTAGCTAAGACTAGTGAAGACTCGGCAAGAGTTTCTGAAGTATTCAAGCATCAGGCCTCACTAATTGAAGATGGGGACGGACTTGTTGACTGCAGGGCCTACGCTTCCGGGGACGTGGTAATGATTGATGGAATTCTATCCGGACTAGTCGTTTCCCAAGTTGAATCTACAGCAATTAGCCTACTAGTTTCGATATTCGTTCTATTCCTGCTTACTAGGAGGCTCGGTCAGTCCCTAGTTGTCATTCTCCCAGTTGGCCTGGCTGGGGCATGGGTAGTTGGCTCAATGGCCATGCTTGGGCTTAATTGGAATGTACTAACTATTATGATAACAGCTCTGACAATAGGCTTGGGGATAGACTACTCGATACATGTTTGGAGGCGCTTTGAGAAGAATAGAAGTTCAGGCATGGGAGTTTGGGATTCAATGAGGGAGATGTATGCAACAACTGGGACCGCGCTACTGATGTCTGCTGGAACCACTATATGTGGATTCATGGTACTTATGTTATCTCCAATCCCAGTAATCAGCGACTTTGGCATCGTTAGTTCGATCGCAGTTGCGTTCTCACTAATCCTATCTCTCATGGTTCTACCAGTCCTACTGGCCGCAGAAGTGAGAACCTCTAATGGGCCTTAATTTGGGTCGCCTATTAATTCAGCAATTTTTGACATATTCAAACCCTGCTCTCTCGCGACCAGAGACAGTGCCATCCAAAGGGTGACGGGACCTAGTGCCCTCCTCTTTCTCTGTGCGCGTCTAACTACCTCTTTCCCAGATAATCCTGATTGCTCTGAAATCCAAGCTATCATCGGCTTGATACTTGCTTCCGCCCAATCGGGCGGGTATTTCTGGTTGCTGACAACTTCGATCTGGGGCATACTATCTCCCTCAGACACATCTGCCATAGTCCGATCAACTGGATATGAGTCTAGGACAGGGGGGCTGATTAAGCTCCGTATTATTGGCCTCCACCCAAATAAAGGTTGAATTGGCACAATATTGGGATTTGGAGTGAGTTTTCCCTGGTAATTATGAAGCCATCCGGTCTGACATAATGAGTCTATTATTTGAGAAGCCATAGCTGGATCCATCCACTGCATGTCAAGGGTCCATATCCTAATCAGCTCATCATGAGGCAGTGAACTAGTCTCAGAGTTGGAAAATGTCGCATGAATAATCCTCCTTATCTCCTCGTCGTTACTCGCCATAGAAGGGACTGTTGGGACGTCAGTGAATAGGATTTTGCAGGATAAACACATTAGCACTCAGTTGAATAGGGGTGGCGTACTGCGGCGATTGAGGCGCATGGCTAGAGAATACGTTGCCAGAGACCCACGAACGGGTAAGGCACTCAGGAAATCTAATGTCAAAGAAGACTCCGATATTAGAGCACTACTTCCCTTGTCTGGGACATGGGAGGTCATTCCAAAGTCGGACATCATGAAACTGGCTTCTGGAGAGTTAGATATTATTGAATTACCGAGAGCAGTGGGTGGCGGTTTTGCAAGAAGAAAAGATGGAATACGAGCCCTGAACCGTGTTTTTGAGAGTGATATTGAGGCAGCACACAGAATCCTCCTAGATTGCCTTGATGACGATCATGATTCTATACGAATTACAGCTCTTGAGAGTATGCCTTCATTCTCCTTGAGAAAACACGAAGGCCTAATCAGGTGCCTCTCCGATAGGCTGATGGACGACTCTGAAGAAGTCAGGGAAGAAGCCATGACCTCTCTGATAAAGATGGCGCCTGTATTTCCATCTGGATGTGAAAAAATTCTTAGAAGAGAGCTCAGGCATGAAGTGGAAAAACATCGAAAAAGTGCTTTCATTGCGTTGAAATCTACATCTCAAAGATGGGCAGAGACGGGTTGCCTCCACATTGATGAGTTGATTCGTGAGGAAGATGTTGATCTGAGAAGACGGGCGGCGGCCATTCTTAGAGTTCTGACAACCAAGGGAGGAGCGGAAGGATGGGACCTGATAGGGTGGTGCCTAGAAGATGAGGATGCTGAGGTCAGGAGAAGGGCATCAAAGACCCTTAACTCACTAGCTGGTGCTGAACCAAGAATTGCGGCCATTCTCGTAGAAGTGGCTATGTCTGACGATGATGCCTCAGTCAGAAAGTCCGCAATAGGGGCTTTAAAGAAGCTCAATATGGAAAGTCCGAGAGTTTCGAGGATGGTAATAGATGGGGCAAGAGACCGGGACTACGAATTGAGAAAGGCATGCATAGGCCTTCTTTCGATAATATTGAGTGGAACCGAACTCAGAGAAACGGCTAAAGAACTACTGCGTCAGGAAACTAGGATGGATCTCAGAAAAAGGCTGGAATCACTATCCACTGACTTGGAAATGGAGGGAACAGAGGAGCAGAAAAATACATTTCTGGCACCTCTTGAATACGTTCCTGATGAGGATGAAAGTGCACCTGATCTAAAGATAGTCAGTAGTATCAAGAAGGGTGAACATCATAAAGACAAGTTAAGTCGGCCGGAAGGCGAGGGTGGCACATGAGTGAACATGTCGATGAAAAGGCGGAGCGATTTGAACGCCTATGGGAGGGAATGACCCCCAAAGGTTACAATCGTTCAAAGTCACTAAAGTTTAGGCAATACATGAGGCAACACGTCCTCCAGAAGTTCCACAAGAGGAAGCCATCACAATTTACTTCCGTACAAGACAATCACTACAATCATAACTTCTCTAGCAAAGACCAGTTCCTTACTAAGGAGAACTGCAAGAAGTACTGGATGGGAGAGCTCCAGGCTGAGATCAAAGAGTCGGAGAACTTCTGATTCTGAGGCGTTTACATGACTGATTCTTCCACTGGTTTTGACAAATGGGACCTTGAGGGCCCTATATCGGATGCAATCAGGCAGAGAGGATGGACAGAGCCTACGGAAATACAGATTGAGTCTATTCCTCACGCCAGAAAGGGCAGAGATATTGTAGGCCAGGCTAGAACTGGTTCTGGTAAAACTGCGGCATTTGGAATACCAATATTAGAGAAGTGTATCGTTTCAGGGAAGATACAGGCAATTGTTCTATGTCCAACTAGGGAGTTAGCTGTACAAGTTTCTGAAGAGCTATCAATCCTACAGGGAGAAAAGGGACTGGCCATTCAGACAGTATACGGAGGCACTGATTTAGAAAAGCAAGCTAAGAGGCTCGGGGAAGGAACTGACATCGTAGTGGGTACTCCGGGAAGGGTAATTGACATGTCGAAAAGAGGACACCTGAATCTTGAGAGTGTCTCACTTTTCTGTTTGGACGAAGCCGATAGGATGTTAGATATGGGATTCTTCCCTGACGTCTTGTGGATTTTTGAGAAAACCGTGAATAGAAGTCAGACTCTTTTATTCAGTGCGACTTTTCCTGAGGAAGTGTTGGACGCGGCAGAAGAATTCCTGCAGAATCCAGTTCATGTAATGAGCGAGGACCTAGAAGTGGAAGTTCCAGAAATCGACCAATATGCTGTTAGAATTGGAAGAGCAAATAAACTCTGGGCCCTAGGAAGGATAATTGGCAGCGCCAGTGACGATTCGCAGATACTGATATTCTCCAATACTAAAAGAATGGTAGACTTGATTGTAGAGAGACTGGGCAAGTTTCGTTTCAAATCAGTTGGACTACACGGCGATATGCCACAAAACAAGAGAGAAAAAATATTGAATTCATTTAGGGACGGAACTGAAAGAATTGTGGTTGCTACTGACGTTGCTGCAAGAGGCTTAGATGTCGATGGCATCACTCATGTGATTAATTACGATCTTCCCGATGACACAGAAGTCTATGTTCACAGGATAGGAAGAACCGGGAGAATGGGGAGGAAGGGAGAATCATGGAGCTTCGTTTCTGGAAAAGAGGTGCAATCCATAGATCGAATTTGCTCAACATGGGGGTTGACGATACCGTTTGTTGAGCCGCCCTCTTTACCAGAAGGACTTGAGAGGGATTTTGTACCGAAGAGAGATGACTGGGATGAGGTATCAGATGCATTTGGCATGGTAAGTGTGAGAATGAATCTCGGCGATACGGAAAAAACTCGGAGAGAGCTAGTGGATTGGATTGTTTCGGAAGCAAGAATTCCCGAGATAGCAATTGGGGAGGTTTCCATGGATTCTCGAGACATGATAGTAGAGATTCATGTCGAGAAGGTTGCATATGTCATCGATGTCGTTAAGCAGAGGAAACTGGATGGGGCATCACTCAATCCAGAAATAGTAAACTCTTGAGGGTTGGATTCAAACGGAGCTCCCTCGTGGTGAGTGTGTGAGTCTGTTGGGATCCGAACAAAAAATTTTGAATCTATTGGGGTTCTTCTGTCCTATTCCGATTAATGAGACCAGAATCGCACTATCTGAGTTATCTGAAGGAGATACAATTGAAGTGATATGTGATGATCGTGAAACTCTTCGTGACATTCCTCTCCTTTGCGAGAGGTTGAACGTGTCGTTGTTGTCCATAGAAGAGGAATCTGGAGAGTTTTCATTCCTAATTAGGAATTCAGCTAATTCGAGGGAAATCTAATGTCTTCAGAAGAAATTAGCATAATGGAGAAGGCAGGAATTCCAGCCGATGCTAAGTTACCTACCGAACAAGGAGATTTCAGAATTAGAGTATTTCATGATTCCACTAGCGGTCTCGACCATGTTGCACTGACATTGGGAGAAATGGATGGTCCCAATCCGGTGCTTGTCAGAGTTCATTCGGAGTGCCTTACGGGTGATGCCTTCGGAAGCCTCAGGTGCGACTGTGGGCCACAATTAAATGCCGCAATAAGGCAAATACAGGATATAGGGTGGGGATGCATAGTATATCTGAGGCAGGAAGGACGTGGCATAGGACTTCATGCCAAAATTCAAGCCTACAATCTCCAAGATAAGGGCGCTGACACTGTTGAGGCAAATCTCCTTCTTGGCCATCCTGCGGATGCCAGGGATTATGCGATCGCTTCGGATATTATCAGAGAAGTAGGGATAGATAATGTATGCTTACTGACAAATAATCCAGATAAAGTGAAGCAATTATCTTTGAATGGAACGAATGTGTCTGAAAGAATGCCACTAATAGTCGGAATAGGAGATGAAAATAGGGAATACATGGCGATTAAAGTAGATAAAATGGGGCATGAGATTCCTAAGGGAGAGCTTGACAGCTGAGTCCAGTAATGGGGCCGTGACCGGGACTTGAACCCGGGCCGGCGGGACCACAACCCACCGTGCTAACCGCTACACTATCACAGCCGTATGTTGATAGTCGAGAGTAACCCTGTTTATGAACAGTTATGCACCTAGGGCACCATTGACCAACGGGTTGAAGCACTATGGTTCTCGTGGTGAAAGTATGAGGGGGTTGGGAAGGTGTATCTCAATAGTGTGTATAATGCTCATTTCCATCCAAATTCCCAGTATTGTCAGTGGAGATACAGTAGTCACAGCAGAAGAGACTGAAGTTATCGAGGCTGGATCATTTGAGGATAGCTCAATGTGGTCAATTTCCTCAACTTCTGGATTTAGTCAGAATCCTGCTCAGTTCTCAACGGGTATTGTAGCGGATGGAGAACTATCATTTACCCATGATAGGCCAGAGAATTTTGACGAATATATTGGCTGGTCTGAATCGAGCCCCACCTCATCAAATTACAGCATTGGAGTTCCAGATGGCTACTATACCTGGTCCAGAGGCCCTAATATTACAGTAGAAGGATTTGGATTTGAAGGAATGGACTCTATGATTTTGACTAATGTTTCCCTAGTTGTACACTTCGAAATACCAGATACCCTCTATTCCGATACGGTTAGGATAATACTTGGCGGAGTAGGTAGTGAGAAGTTAGTTAAGACCTATTCCAGAACTGTTTCTGGGGTCTTCAAGATGAATAATCCACTAATCATCCCCTTGGATCAATATGCTCAATGGGATTGGGGGCTAATTGAAGGCTCGTATGTCACGATCGACTACGTTTCACAGGGAGGCGGAAGCGATGATTCAGAGGTCAGAGTGGATGCAGTGGGAATCAAGGCGAAGTATCTTCAGCCTTGGTACTCATTTGAGAATGTAAAAGCAACGCACCAACTAAATGGAAATGGGATGCCTGTAATAGATATTAGTCCATATGAAGGAGAAATTGCAGGCTTAGAAATTGAAAGCTGTGGCCTCACACCAATTGGAATTGAATCTGGAGAATGGACGTTCAATGTTGAGAGTCCTCCGATGCAAGAGCTAGGAAGAATCCAGGTATATGGGGCTGGCAACCATACGATTTGGGCGCTGTCTGATGATGCTGATGGGGACTATGTCCAGAAGCTATCTGGCGAATTGCTTGATTTTGGTGATTCTACGCTACATATCAGAATAGAAATCCAGGATGGTTGCGTCTCAGGAGCAAGGGTAGACGTGAATGATCCACACCTAGAAATCAGAGGGTCCATGAGCGGAAATATTTCCGGACTATCCCAAGCGGGGAGCTCTCTCAAATTCGCGATGGGAGATTATCTCGTAGATACCGTTCCCATAAATCTAGGAGATTTCACTGTAATGGTGCCAATAGGTTATGCACTACCAAGCTCAATGGAATCTGTCGAGTTTGGAGTGGCATCAAGATTTCAATGGGCGTCTGATGGATCTCCAGAAACCTTGGTTGTCCATATTGAGTCGGTTAGTATCTCAGGGGGCTACCTGTTGGAGTGGGATAGAGACCCGGAATGCATAGGGATGGAGGATATTCAGCTTGTTGAAGATGGAGGGGGAGTTCTACTTCCACTGAGTGTAACGTGTACTGACGATTTGACATCTGAAGAAGATCTGATTGTACGTGGAGTAAGCTCTGATGAGGATATTGTTAGTGTCTATTCTGAAGGTAGCTCCTTAGTCGTACAACCAGTATCAGAATCTTACGGTGAGTCTTTGATACAGATAATTGTAGAAGATCAGCGAGGAAATCAATGGGCTGATTCATTCAGAGTTTTTGTATCGGAGATTGAGGATCCGCCCAGTTTTGAGGGTTTACCTATGAATATGTATGTCGAGGTTGGTGACACGGCAACTCTAGAATTACAAATATATGATCCAGATACAGAAAATCCCATAGTCACTAGTAGTCGATCATGGGCAGTTTTCTCTGATGGCATACTTAGTTTGACTCCGGTAGAGACTGGTGTTCACCCAGTAGAAATTACTGTGGATGATGGAAATAGTCAGTATTCCCAGATTATTGACGTTATCGTCACATCAAAATCCGATCTTCTGGTTGAGAGCATATCGGTATCAAATTCTGCTACTGGTGACTCTCAAATGGTGGATGGCCAAGTAGGAAGGATTGTTGCTTATGTTCGTAACCAAGGAATGGGAGATGCGAATGGCGTTGAAGTCAGATGTTATCTTGATGGGGCCTTAGTTGGAACTTCAACAATTGGGTATATTTCATCAGGGGGCCTAGAGAGTATCCAATGCGATGCGGTTTTCCAAGGACCATCTAGTCAGTTTGTGAGGATTGAAGTTGATTACTCAGGATCCATTCTTGAGACTAACGAAGGCAATAATGTCAAGGAAGTAGATGTACTAGTCAGTGAATCATCAGGAGGAGGGGGTCAGGAGATAGGAGAGAATCATGAAGCTGTGTTAATGGCCTTGGCCATAGGCGTAATGATTATTTTTCTGGCCGCTGTTCAGATTGGTCCTGGAAGAGTCAGGAAGCCTTTCAAGAAAGATAGAAAGTAGTTGATTTTTTGAATAGAAAGAGTACTGAGGGCCGATAATCAGTTATTCTCGGATAATGATTATACATGCCACGTTTACGAATATGAATTCCTACTAGCATGGAGGGGGCATCATGATGAAGCTGATAATTCGGTTAGAAACTGATGAGTGGATTTACGAAGAGCATGAAATTGCTTAAGTTGATTTTGACCAAGTTTGGGGATAAGTTCCCGGACTCATAAGAACAGACATGGGGATTGCAATTTCACCAGAATCTATCTCTAAAAAGGCCTCGGAATCTACAGTCAACTCTGCGATAGAGACTGCTTCTCCTTTGAGCGTCTCAATCAATACTGTTGAGCCGGCCTTGGCGCCTGCAGACACTTTCACAGCCCCCGGCCTTGCAAGGGTTGCTCCGTGTGAAAGCGCGGCCGCGGCCCCATCTTTGACGACAATTCTAGGGAGGTGAGTCAGCAATCTTTCTATTGGGCAGATGATTCTTCTCAATCCTCGCTCGTCCCCATGCTCCCTGTAAACGTGCAGGGCATCAGTAAGCTGTTGCATTGAGCATGCCATCGAAGAATCAAAGGTCCCGGCCTTAGTCCTATGTAGCTCTATCAATTCACAATTAGAACCAACCATCAGTCCCAAATCTCTAGCCAGTGTACGGATGTAGGTACCGGCCTCACAATCAATTTCAATGACTACAATTCTAGATTTAGAGTCAAAATCTAAGAGTTCGATCGAATTGAAAATCCTACTCCTGACTCTGACTTTAACGGCGGATTCTTTTGGAGGGACATTGTAAGACCTCCCTACAAGGGAAGATAGCGAAGAAGTGACTTTTTTGACGTCGACATTCTTAGAGAATCTCATAACCCCGACATATCTTTTTTCACCTGATAGAACAATATCGGTAAGTCTGGTGGCCCTACCGCAGAGGAGCGTTAGAACTCCTGTTGCAAACGGATCTAATGTCCCTCCGTGGCCGAGTTTCTTAATGCCGAGTAGATTTCTTGCCCATGCGGCCAGTTGGTGACTAGTTGGGCCTCTTGGCTTATTGACTAGAATTACCCCCGATTGGAAAAGTTCCGAGATATCCCTTTCATAGGGGTCCCCACCAGACTTGGAGTCTGTACTTGTCGACTCTTGTAAGATAATCATATTTCCCAAGTTTAATCCCCCAATTCTCGTTGAACTAGTTCAAACACCTCTGATGCTTCTAGACTGTCTGCATCAATAATCATATTGTAAGGGGACATATCATCTAAGTCAATGCCATACAGTTCTTGGTAGCGCTCCATATCATCATAATTCCTTCTTTGAGATGATTGGAGTACATCCTCATAGTCGCCACCCTCCCTGTATTGAATCCTGCGTGCCCTTTCTTCATCCGAGACTTCGACCCAAATTCTCAGACAATTGATCTCAGCTAAATGAGCCCACCAACCACTCAAACGACTCTCCACAATGGATGGTCCATTTGAAGATGAAATCAGCTCTCTCAATGTGTCATCAAGAGATCTGTCTACTTCGAAATCCTTTTTACAAAGTCTGCTGAAATCTTCCACGCTTAAGTTCCTGCTTTCTGCCTCCTTTCTGAAGATATCTCCTCCGTTAACAGAGTTCCAACCCCTGTATTCAGACAACAAATCAACTAATGTCGATGTACCGCTACCTGGCTTTCCACTAACGGTTAATATGGGCAGAGAATCACCTCCACTCATTCCTACAGACATCACACCTTAGCTTACCGTTCGATGCGCGCATGATGAATTCGGACCCACAGGATGGACATGTCGAGCCTTTCATTGGAGGGGCGGCAAGAGTGTTACCCCCTCCTGCCTTATCTTTCTCCTCCTTTTTTTGTCCTGTTTTTCTCGGACCGGCCCTCCTTCGCTGAGATTGCCTAGTTTTTGATGCCGAAGATTTCGATTTTTTCTTTGGCTCCTCCAGCATATACAGAAGAGGCTCCGGGATAGGTTCTGCAGCAAGTACCAGTGGATGTCTCCTATATCTGATAATTTTGATATGCCTATCAATTATCCTGCCAAGGGGAGCACTCATTGTGATGTAAGACGCTATCCATGCCGGTATAATCCAGAATATCCTCTCAGAAAAGCTCCATGTTGGGGCCCATGGAAGACTGACATATGATACTCTGAATGTCTCTATGGAGTGGGACATCCAACTGAATATTGCTATTATGAAGACTATCGTGAACATCATGGGCCTGAACATTTCAGCCTGAGTTGCCATATTTTCTGGCCCTAGGGAGAGTTGAAGTTCTTGCATCTTATTGATTCTACTGGTGTCTCTTTCCGCTCTGGCCTCTCTGAGCTGCTTACCTATCTGCTTACCACGGTGAGCATTGTGGGCCTGCTTCAGTGAATCGACGAAAAATGAGCGGATTATTGTATTAATAACCATTATACTAGAACCAACGACAAAAACTGTAGGTACGAAGTACTGGCTGTGAAAGGGCAGTGTTGGTTCTATTACTGATCCGGCGCTGACGGATAATGATATTCTGATGAAAGGGAAAAACATCATTGATGCCATTACAACCATCATTACCATCATCGGCCCCATCATTGCAGACAATGCCTGAACCTGAGCATCGGCTGGATTTGGAGCCTCGGCCATGTACTTCGCATAACAAGACAACAATCAACACTTCGGTTGAAAGAATACTAGATTAAGAAATAAATGAATATCCACAGACTACACATGAGGAAGATCCGACAGGGGCCTCAGTACCGCATATTGGGCAATTCGTAATGGCTTGATGCCCCTCCGGCTCCGGCTCCGGTCCAGGCTCCGGTCCAGGCTCTGGCTCCGGCTCTGGCTCAGGCTCAGGCTC
>DALF01000022.1:0-5527 GCA_002499345.1 Euryarchaeota archaeon UBA170
ATCACATTCACCACAGCCTTCGGAATTATGTTCTGGATGTCCTCCACATTAGCATTGATACTCTTCATGCCACTAATCTTGGTAGTTCCAATGGTAGTATGGTTTTCGACTAGGGTCCAGAGGAGGTACAGGAAGCAGAGGGAAAGTACGGGTGGAATCGTAGCAATTCTTGAAAATGTTCTTTCCGGAATCACGGTCGTCCAAGCTTACAACGCCACAGGATTCGAGCAGTCAAGGATCGGCTCACAGAGTGGCGATTACAGAGATCAGGCAATTCACGCCGCTAGTCTCAGGAATCGATTTATTCCGGGCATCTATGTGGTAGCAGGCCTATCATTTGGACTACTGGTATCGGCAGGGGGGTGGGTCATGCAGTCTGGACAGATAACAGTGGGGCAATTCGTAACTTTCCTCCTTATTTCTACGCGAATGACCATGCCCATGTTCATTCTAGGAATGTTACTAAATCAGTTACAGAAGGGAGAGGCGGCTTCAAAGAGAGTTTTTGCAATAGTCGACCTAGAGCCATCCATCTTCGATAGGGACGGGGCCAAGTGGCTAGATGAGCCGATCCGGTCAATTTCCTTTGAGGGCGTTTCCTTTGCCTACCCTTCCTCGGAATCCAATGTACTAAGTGGAATTGATATCAATGTATCATCAGGGGAGTTCCTAGGGGTCATGGGGCATACTGGAGCAGGAAAGAGCACTATCCTCAAACTTATCGAGAGATTCTATGAGCCCCAATCAGGAAAGGTCCTCATTAATGATATGGATATCAATGAATTCTCTATTGAATCCATTAGGGCAAGAATAGGCTTCGTTTCACAAGATCCATTCCTTTTCTATGGAACGATAAAGGACAATGTTTCCTATGCTCGAGAAGCCTCTGATGAGGAGATACACAGAGCTTTGGATATGGCAGGAGCATCCGAATTTGTCGCGGATCTTCCTGACGGATTGAATAGCATGGTCGGAGACAGGGGAGTGATGCTATCAGGAGGGCAGAGAGCTAGAATTAGTCTATCACGAGCTCTTCTAAATGATCCTGATTTGTTAATTTTGGACGAGGCTAGTGCCGCCTTAGATGCTGAGACGGAGAAGAGAATCCAGCAATCACTCTTCGACGGTTCGAACGGAGGCAAGAAGAGATTGACAATTGCAGTCGCCCATCGTCTCGCGACCATAAGAAATGCCGATGAGATAATTGCAATGGTCGACGGCGCTGTGGTGGAGAGAGGAAAGCATGAGGAGCTCATCGCGAACGAAAACGTATATGCATCACAGTGGTCTATCCAGACAGGGGAGCTAGACCCATAGGTGAGGAATTGAGTAGTATCGAATGGATAAGTGTAGGTCCCGGGTCAACTTACCTTGGTTCGAATAATCGTGCAATTGTCCTAGGTGCTCCGGGACCAAGGCACGAGGTTTCGATACAATACTCCTATGAGATATCAAAGGAGGCCCTACCATTATCAGAAGTGTTGAAATTGTCCGATTCAACAAGCCTATCCATATCCTCAGAGTCGGAGTGGCAATTAGCCTATGATAGGGGTCTCATTACTGAAGGAACAGGTATCGAGATCCTTCAAGATCGTATCTCATCATCATACTGGGGAAAGATTTGCGATGGCAGGGCATTCCTAGTCGACGGCCCTAACTTAGAGATATGTAGGCAATGGGTTCGAAGTAAAGCGGCACCCAAGTATATGCCATCCGATGCAAAGTCTCCAAAGCTGGCAAGACTGGTCAGGAGGGATGCCAGAGAGCCCAATCCAATGGCTCCAAGACTCCCTAAAAATCCTCCGAGAAGAAGAATGATCTTCGAGGAAGTATCTATTATTACTCTACTAGGAATCATTCCTTCATTCCTTTGGGCCCATTTCAATGCCAGTCCGGGATATATCGCTACGGGCTGGCCAGGGCTGGTTCTCGGAGGAGTCATACTGGGATTGCTGTCCGGTTTATTCTGGAGGCCCAAGCAGCCAACATGGTGGGCAGAAGGTTCCAAGATGTTCCCACGAAGGTGAATCGGTTGAATCGGCAAAACTCTGAGGAAATATGGAGATATATTCAGCAAGCTGGCGACAGGCTAGTCGGAAAACTGCCCCCCTCCCGTCATCACCCCAAGGGAAGGAATCCGTATGCTCATGTGGCTATATGTATCAAAGGAAAGTTCGGGCAATCATACAAGGACATCCCAGATGAGAAAATCCAGGATATCATTGATTATATTGACTACTTAGTGGAGAACCCGAATTAGCTTATGAGCGATCATCTATCTGTTGTCCGGCGTTGTGACAAGAACTCGTTATCATGCCGCCTGTTGAAAGCGGCAGCGGACACTATGGCGAGGACGCCAAGAGTCACACTCAATGATGGCAGAATATCGGAGACGACTGAGGGCTCCTCCTCCACGGGATACTCAGTGACTATTAGAGAGGACGATGCTGGGATTGACCCTCCCTGCTGTTCCAGTGTCCTGTAGTTGAACTCACTCATAACTGTCATCTCGAGCGAGTAGGTGTTCTTGATCGTACCATTACCAGTCACCTCTTGGCGATCGATAGCGAAGTTCTCTTCACTGATATCATTCATGATGTCTAAATTATCCGGCGCAGTAAGATATACATTGACAATGAAGGGAGAAAAAGGATCTACTTGGATTTTAGACCAAGGGGCCTCGACCATCCAACCAGCATCAACCAAATCATCCATCCCTTCCAGATTTAAGTATGCGAAGTCATATCCATTCCCCTCATTCAGAACGATAAAACTGGCCCAGCACTCATCGCCACTGTACACATCCACGTCACCGCCTGACTCCACCCTCATTGAACCGAATTGGTTGATCGTCACCATGATATTGTATTGAGAATCGTAGCTACTTGGCGGTGGCACTCCGTTGACCATATCCACGTATGCGGTAATCCTGAGCTGGGCCTGCCCCGCCCACGCCATTAGCTCACCCTGTATTTCAACTACGAATTCACTCTCGGCCCCAGGGCCCAGACTTTCTGATCCCGGGCCACTGACTACGAATGCCCCACCCCCCCATTGGTAGAGTAGGGAAATTTCCTCATAGTGTACACTGGGATTGCTCACAGTACAGCTTACTGAGCCAGATCTATCTGCACCTGGCTCCACGTCTAATCTGACACTGGAGCTCTCACATACCAACTCAACTCCGGGCGATGCATTCTGCGCACTTGTAACTCCCGAGAAACCCCCGGAAGTCAGGAAAAGTAACACTAGAAAATGCACTATCCTCATATTCATCAATTACTCCGTCCTGCATTCTCTTGATGAACATATTCGCTTATTCAATGATGGCCACCGTTCATTATTCGCTATGGGCACATTCCCCAGCCATGTACGCTATTGATTTTATTGACTACTAGTGGAGAACCCGAATTAGCTTCGTGAGCGATCGTCTATCTGTAGTCCGGGGTTGCCAGACATTATCCTCCAACGCCCTCTGAGTACCCCAATTCCATAATTCCAATGAAGGCTAAAAGCGACAATAGGAGATAAGAAAACTGTCAAAAAATCCTTGCTCGGAGATGATCCATTCAAAGATCCATACCAAGCTATTAGATTGTAAAGGCCAGCCAAGGTTGGCAGTAAGTGTGCTCCTGCCCTAGGGAGCCCCATAGGGACAGTGGACAGGCCGATGTCCCAGAATTCAGGCCATGCAATTCCCCCATTCGTCAGTCCCCAGAAAAAGAAAGCAAAAGCCGTTATCACAATAGGAGGGAAGAATGATACCAGGGTATGCGTGAATTCATGTAGCTCAGGATGTTTCTTGCTAGCAAGAGTCCTTACTAGCCCATAGTTCCCAATTTGCTTCTTAACCCTCGATAGATTGCGCCTCCGATGCCAAATTATTGCAGTACGATCAGTCCAAAGTTTGTATCCAGATTCTCTAATTCGATGGTCTAACAGTACATCTTCAGCACCAATGGCCCCTTTATCGAATCCACCAACTTCATTCAAGACTGACCTTCGATATGCCGAGTTTACTCCTGGTAGCTGCCGCACTTCTTCTAAATCAGAATCGCCCACTTTACCGTAATTCGTCCCTGCGGTGAAGATAGTACTGCAGAATGTCACATCAATTACACGTTGCCATAATGTTGACTCCTCAGGAGGGGCAAAGTTCGGACCCCCGACCCCTGATACCTCTTCCCTATCGAACCATCTAACTAGATTGGCTACCCAGTCATTTGGTACGATTACGTCATCATCGGTGAAGAATACAAATTCAGAATCAGTCTCCTCCAATGCTATATTGCATGCATCAGCTCTAGTTCTAGAGCCTCTGTCGTCAATGAATCGAACTCCTTTCGAATCTGAGATTTCTTTACCAGGATCACTCTCTGGGCCTACTACCACAATTTCAAGATCATTATACGTCTGCTCTAGGAGTCCATCTATGGCTATTCCTAGCTCTAAGGAATTTCCCACGGATGGGATGATGACACAAACCGAACCGTCCATGGTATGCGGTCGGACTACTTGTATTCAAATCAGCGCCAAAAAATCAAGGATCGTTGGTCACTCTCGGAGCTAGGAAATAGGTCCAACTGGCCCCTCCATCGTTACTGTTCCAAGACATCCTCAGTGGGAACTTCTCCTGAAACTCGACAACAACTTGTTCAGTGAGTCCACCTGCTAGTTTCCTAGTAAGCGGGTCTAGGAATTGTAAAGAGTATGTTGAACTGGTCGGAGTGGGAGAGCTCAATTCACTAAGCTCTCCCGATTCGAAAGAAACAGTAACGCTTTCCCCTGCCTCTTGATCGGCAGAGATAGTCATCTTCGTACTGTCAAGGCTCAGGTTAACCAGCTCATTCACCATCTTGGCGGCGCGGAGGGCTCTAGACAGCTTGTCAGAACCTATTGTAGCACTATTGTTGAATTTTAGTTCTGGAGTCTTAGGCTGTGTCATGGTGCCCACATCTAGTCCTCTGAGTATCCTATGGACCTCTCCAACTCTGACATTAATCGCCCCCACTGCATCATCATAGTCTATCTCGACTAAATCTCCTGGTCCTGCCAAACTTAGTAGATCCCTCATCTTACTGAGTTCTATTCCTATCTCGACAGGTTCGACCTCATAGGTCTCGAAGCATTCGTCTCCAATGGTAGCAGAAAGAAGAGCCACATGTGAACCATCGACCACGATGGTGTGCAATCCTTTCTCACCCCAAACCAGTTTTGCCTCCTCTGCCAAGACAGAAAGTAAGTCGATAATTTCCCTCATTAATTGGGTGTTCGCGGTCACTCTCAGCATCTTATCAACACATGTCACACAGTTGGGGGTCTTTCATCCTTCGGAGACGGCCCATAGGGCCGCCTACTGATACTCCCTGAACTTCTTACCGCAGTTTTTGCATGTACAAATCTTAGTTTCTGGCTCATCAGAACTCCTAGTCTGCATCAGAATGACGTAAATTTCGTTCTTATCGCACTTCGGGCATCTAATATCTCCTACTCTAAGGACTCCCTTTCCGCCCTCATCTTCTACAAC
>DALF01000022.1:5922-7364 GCA_002499345.1 Euryarchaeota archaeon UBA170
GTCTCGCCAGTCATAGGATCTGTAAATTCGGCACCTTTCCCATCCTTTCCTGTGAGTGGACCTTCATATCCGCATGTGTAATTAGTACACCTAATATTGCCATTAGGCTCCATGAATCCAAGTGTACCACATTCAGGACAAAACATCTCTCCTACTCCTGCCAGTATCGTACAGACATAGCAGTGCTGTGCCAACAGACTATTCAACTATTCTACGAAAGGAGCGTAAAATACCCTCAAGAGATTAGTTCTAGAGTGGTTCGATAACCAGCCCACGCCAATCCTATACTTCCTAGGATAGTAATCAGGGCATACATCACCGCGGTGGAATGCGACTCTTCTGAAAACTCGACATAGTCCATGGCGAATGCTGACATTGTTGTGAATGATCCTAGGACCCCAGTTCCAAATATCTCTACGGTGCCCTCGCTCAATGCGGCACCAGCCGCGATGGCTCCGAAAATCGAACCCAATAAGAGAGAGCCAAGAAGATTCACCCCGACAGTTGCATATGGCTCTGAGCCCGGTTCGAACGAACTCTGTATTGAATATCTCAGTGAGGCACCTATGGCGCCCCCTATTGCGACCAATGCCAAGAGTCGAATGTCCATGTAGCCACATAGGGGTAGGACGTTTGACTTCTTCTGAGGGGCCGCCATCCGGACCGTTGAAGCGTGAAGACCCAATGCGACAACCATGGAGATATGGTACGACTGGAGACTATCCAGGGTAGTCGATACCGAGGGGAATGTCCTGGACCAAGTAAACTGGACCTTCTCAGATTCAGTGAATGCCCTAGTCGAAAGGCTTTCTGAACTCCAATCGGGAAGACTTAGTCCAGAGGCCAGGGTCCTTGCCAATAGGTTCCCAGAAGCAGTAACTAATCCCCTCGGCGCACTATCAGACGAGTCATGGCCGGAACTTAGCAATGAGGAGTCTTTGATGCTATCCAAGGCATCCATATCTCTCGCCAAGAGAGGGGTCGCCGCTTCTGCTTCTGACCCCGATCGAAGACTGGATATGCTATCATCCTCATCCATTGAACTGAGGGCATCTTGGACAACCCAGGAGTCGAGATCCGTTGAGTGGGCGGGCCTTTTCCTTCCAGACCTGGACTTAGATTCCAGAAGGGCGGATATTCCGTCCTGTGTCGCCAAGTCAAAGGATATCAAGCATCTCGCTACCGAACTCGGAGTCTCTATTCCAGGCCACCTGCCATCGGAATTAGAGTGGTCTGCAATGAACTCACAAGCAAGAGGGGTGGTCTCTCTGTCGGAGAGGCTACTCCTCAACGAGCAAGCCACCAAGGAGCTCGCATTCACTTACGTTCCATCGCTATCCTCACTAATCGGGCCACTGGGAGCCGCTAGGATGGTCGTATTGGCAGGAGGAAGGGAAAGGCTGGCTAGGATGCCCAGTGGAAGCTTACAGGTACTGGGTGCT
>DALF01000064.1:0-858 GCA_002499345.1 Euryarchaeota archaeon UBA170
CAATTCGAAGTCCTCTTTAGTGGCATTTGAATTTGCTACGCATATTCCAGACTCATTTATCGCAAAGTTCTCGAATTTGGAATACCAGCCAGCTAGGAATCTTATTGCTACATCGTTTATGTTGGCCCATACTGCGGATTCTCGAGCTTTACTCGCTTCCAATAGGCCATCTCGCTCACCGAGCCAAGATCCATGTAACGAAGAGACGACGGGGGCGACTTTCTCTGAGCAACGCTTAAATTGAGATTTTGACAATGATATCATTGGGCAATGGAGATGGACGATGTCCACTGGATGTCGTTCATTTAGCCTCTCTAGCTCTGAGATTGCCCTTCTACCATAAGAACGTGTGAACTCCATTGGAATTTTTGCCCATCCCACTTCCAGTACTTCCACGCCCTCCTGCGAGGGGGGCTTTCCAGCACCTGATCTGGTGATTACTGTTACCTTATGGCCCCTCTTTACTAGTGATGCCGACAGATGGAAAACTGTCGACCCCATGCCCCCCCATCTTGGTGGAAACTCTGCTGAAAGCATTGCAATGTGCATCGTAGCTCAAATGTCCGATTCGGTATGAGCATTTCAAGAGAACTACCAGAAGTCAGTCTTTCGCATTATTCAAAACGAAGAGTCCTGTGGCCAAATCATGTCAGCCCCCCTGCCAGTGCATGTGACTGTAGTCATACCGACGAGGAACGAGGAGGAGGCGATAGTTGACACGATTAGATCGGTACCGAATGACGGATGGTGCCAAAAGCTCGACTTTTTGATTGTGGATGGAAATTCGACCGATCGAACCAGAGAGCTTGCAGAAGAAGAAGGGGCTTCAGTCTACATAGAACCTCGCAAGGGGTACGG